>CAINXS010000001.1 GCA_903854995.1 Candidatus Moraniibacteriota bacterium
CTAAAAAAACAAAGAACAATTATTAATGGTTGGAAGCCGCTTATCAGTGAAGTGAAAAAAAGAATGATTGCTTGATACAGTAAACGAAAATACGGGTGAAAAATCAGTAAATATAGAAAATATGCGAGCGTTCTGCTTATTTTTTGAATAAAACCTATCCACTTGGAATATGTCCAAGCAATTAAATAGATGAATGCAAACAAAAAACAGATGATAAGTCTTACAAAAAGTGTCAATTTTAGAATCTCGGGAAATAATTGAGGTATGCCAAATAAGAACACAAAGATACTACCAATTCTTATTAGAAAAGTCTTCATTTCGGTAGATAACTAAGATTCTGAAAACAATAGAATTAATAACGATACTTCATAATCTGAAGAGGGTTTTCACATCACCTTCCTACGGAAGGCTCCTTGTCCACGGTGGCGCCAAATGCTTCTAAGGTCGCATTTGTCGGCGAACGCGGCGGTATCGTTCTGCTGGACTCTACCTTGCTTTGCTGTCACCCGTTCGAATCCCTCCTCCCCAACCCTCGCTATGCTAGAGCGGGGGAGGGATTTTCGCGTCGCTACGCTCCTTGTCCAGGGCAGCGCTGAATGCTTCCTATTCGGTCGCATTCATCGACACTCGACTACTCGCTTCGCTCATGTCTCGTTCCTGCCCGTTCGAATCCCTCCTCCCCAACAACGCTCACTATGCAATCTGTTATGAGGGATTTTCGCGTCGCTTCGCTCCTTGTCCAGGGCAGAGTTGAATGCTGCGCTCGCTCGCATTCATCTACGCTCTCCGCCAGCTGGAGGATCGCTTCTGCCCGTTCGAATCCCTCCTCCCCAACCCTCGCTATGCTCGTGTTGGGGAGGAGGGATTCGAACCCCCGTATGACAGGACCAAAACCTGTTGCCTTACCGCTTGGCGACTCCCCAATCTTCACCCACCCTTCAGACTCGAATACTCGACAGCTCCCTTCAGACAGGGAAGCGGGCAGATTCTTTGACCCGACTTTCCGTTCTGACTTTCGACTCGTGACTTGTGACTCGTTCCTACACCACTTCTCCTCCAAGCATCGAGAGCGCATGGGAAACGAGCGGATTTCCCGCCTGTTCCTCCTTCGTTTCCACGACGACCGCGATCTTCACCTTGGTGGAAAGTATGGTATCAAAGGCCTGGGCAAGGGTCAATGCGTTTGCGTGGTCCGCGAGACGGTCCTTATGGAAGGGGAAGCGGACGGCAATCGTGATCTTGTTACCGACGACTTCTTTTGGGCGGGCGTTCGAAAGCGCGAGCGTGAGCGACGCGTTGACGCGGGTCGCCTCACGAAGGATTTCCCTCCATCGGTCCTGCACGTCGACAAGCGAGAACGAGCCGGCTTCAGACGGGACGCTTTCTTCGGGTGAGGTTGATTCGACCGCATCGTCGACGTTCGTTCCCGATATTTCTGAAATTGCAGCGACTTCGGGCCGAACGGTTGCCTTCGGTAAATCGTCGGGAACAGTTGACCTGGTATCGATAGCCTCTTCCTCCTCTTCCTCTTCCTCGCGCTTGAGCTCCCGCACGGGTCCGTGCTGTCGTGAGACGTCTGCCGAGGATTTAACGATGGCTATTTCGATCGGAAGTTCGGGGAGGGAAGAATTTCTCATTTCGGTTTCCGCGGTTCGGAAATAACCGATGATCTCGACGATTTTCGAGGTCGGAAGCGAAGCCGCGATCGCGAGCAGTTCCTGACGTCGTTCTTTCGTAAGTGATTCGAGATCGGCTTCGGCCGTTTTCGGCCCGATAGATGCCAAAAGCAGTACGCGGAGATACCTTAGGAAGGACGGAACGAACGCGTTCAGATTCTCCCCCTTCTCGGAGAGATCGCGCACGTAGGCAAGCGCCCCGGGAAGATCGTCCGACGAGAGTAGCCGGGCAAGGCCGGCCAGCTTTGCCTGGCTCGTGATGCCGAGAATGAGCGAGGCGTCTTCCTCGGTGATAGGATTTTCCTGGAGCGTCGCGACCTGCGAGAGAAGGGACTCGGCATCGCGCATGCCTCCCTCGGCCGCCAGCGCTATCATGCGAAGTGCGTCGTCGTCTATCTTCAACTTCTCCTTCTTCGCGATACGGGACAGTTTTTCGACCAGATCCTTCATGGGAAACCGGGTCAGATCAAATCGTTGGCAGCGCGAAACGATCGTTTCGGGAACCTTGTGGAGCGCTGTCGTCGCGAGTATGAAGACGGCGTGTGCCGGTGGCTCCTCGAGGGTCTTCAAAAAGGCGTTCCATGCTCCGGTCGTGAGCATATGTGCCTCGTCGATGATATAGATCTTGTATCGTCCGGAAGCGGGCGGAGTGGGCACGGTTTCAAGGATCTCGCGCATCTTATCTACTTGAGTGTGCGTCGCGGCATCGAACTCGATCAGGTCGAGCGACCGCCCCTCGGCCATAAGGATACAATTCTCGCATTTCCCGCAGGGCTCCGCTCCCTTGCGATCGGTGCAGTTGGCCGCTTTCGCGAGGAGGCGTGCAAGGGTGGTCTTTCCCGTGCCGCGCGGGCCGGTAAAAAGATAGGCGTGAGAAATGGTATCGGCCTTGATGGAATTCTCGAGTGTCCGGACGATATGTTCCTGGCCGACCATGTCCGAGAAGCTCGAGGGACGATAAGTGCGATAGAAAGCGGGCATAGGAATATAACTAACAACTGACAACAGATGACTGACAACAAATAACTGACCACAGTAACATGGAACGGGAACGATCGATAACTGATAACTCCGCATTAAACGGTTGACTGGGAACGGGAGAGCGGTTAACAACCAATAACTACGAAGGAAAACGTTTTTTCCTCTGTTAATTGTTATCTGCTCTCCGTTTACTGACTTCAGTATACCAATCAAAAACGCTCCCGGGAAGGGGAGCGTTCCGATTCGAAAACGCCTGCGTAGTCGCTATTTTTTGAAAACAAGAAGCTTGTAGCCTACGAAGTTCCATGCCAGCCCGGCGATACTGCCGATCGCGCCGGAGATCAGTCCCCACTGTGAGGGATTGATGGCGCTGATATGACTGACGGACGTGAAAATGAACGAGGTGAAAAAAATGTTGATGAGGAACCCGATTACGCTGACGACGAGGAACTGAACGAACTGCTGACCGCTGTTCTTGGCGGGATTGCCGGAGAATGTCCAGTACTTGTTCCAGAAAAAGCTGTTGACGTTCGCGAACAGGAACGATGTGGCCTTGTAGACGAAATAGAACGTTATCGTCAGGATTCCGGCATTCACGATGGCTGAATCAGGATCGATTCCGGCTGAGGTCTTGAAGAAGGACATGAGGGCGGCGAGGATACCGATGTCGACCAATGTATTCAATCCGCCGATCAGCACGAACTTCGCCACCTGCCAGATGAGCGGAATGACGTTGTAGAGCTTCGAGGCGATGAAAATTCCGGCCGGCGAAGCGACCAGGAAGAAAATCATGACCGCGGGCCATATCTTGCTGTAGAGATCGGGGAGTGCCGTCGCAAGAATCGGTATCACCAGGAAGCCTATCAGGAGTCCTGCGGCGATGCTTGCCTCATAATCTCTTTTAGTCGCCGGTCCGTTAGCCGCAGTCGTGCTTGCTGTCATAGCGTTGTCGTAAAACGATTGACTTATTCCGACTTCCCGACTCCGGCCTTCTGCTGTTCTTCGATTTCCTTTTCGAGTGCTTCCATGTCCCGTATCCATTCTTCCAATACGCCACTGTCGCTTTCCGGCCCGGGCGCATCGGCAATCAGGGATGACGCCGGTGTGTGTGGCGTCTCCGATGCGGGCTTAAGATCCGTTTTCCAGTCGCCCATGCGCGCCTCTCCGGCCGAAGCGGTCGCCTTGGCGATCGCGAGCGCTTCTTCGGCTACGAGGGCGCCCTTCTGGAGCACATGTTCGATCGCTGCGAAATTCGCCTGGAGATCCCTTGGTAGCAGGATGGCCACCTCGTCACCGGGTTCGAGTTTGAAGTATGTGACCGATGCGAACAGGATTCGATACATCCGGTTTTCGGCGGCTATCAGGAAATTCCCGTGTTCATCCTGCGTGACGATGCCGATCACATGCTTCCTTTCGACCGGGCCGATCTGTTTGTAGATGAACGAGCCGTCGGGAGTGATGGTCAATTTCAGCATGTCTCCCTCGACCAGTTTCGATTTCGAGGCGTAGTTCGCCGGAATCGGATATTGCTTTCCGTCCGCGCCTTGCATGAACTGACCGTCAAACGTCCCTTGGACGACGGTACCTTGTGCATCATCGTAATCGTTTTTCCGAGGCCGGCCGGTCTTCTTCTTTCCTTCAAGCTGAAGGAGCATGGCCTTGGCTCCCTGAATGGTCCTTTCGGCGTTGAGTATCATGTCGCGCAGTGCCTGAACCTTTCCGGCGCTGTCGGCGATGCCTTGCGAATAGTCGTCTGAATGATCCCCCGTGGTCATATTTTTGTTTCGGACCGACACGCGTCCTTTTTATGGCCGCGATACGCCCCCTACTTTTTATATTGTCTTCATTATAGACGGAATGATAAAAATCGACAAGCTTGCGGAAGTTTGTCCAGAGTATGGAAGGATCGACTTCCCGGCACCGATACTTGACAAAGTTTTATAATATGCGATAGTATACTCATTCGTAAATAGCACGGATCTGGCCATCCAAACGAGGCTTAACCTGGCCTGCGGGAGAGAAGGGCCTGGAGGCCGGATTCGGGAACTAACGCATAATCTCAGTATGGCGAACGTGAAACCAGTCAAAACGACGGTTACTGCACAGGAAGCGGATGAGACGATGTTTTATGGTCGTCTGAAAATGTTTTCCGAGGCATTCCTCCCGCGGACGAACGATATTGTTCGTGCCAGGTTCGGACTGTCCGGCTCCAAACCGAAGACGCTCGAGGAAATCGGGAAGACGTACGGGATCACGAGGGAGCGTGTCCGGCAAATCCTGGCGGGAGCGTTCGCGTCCGTGAAGCAGCGTCGTGAAGACCCGGCATTCGTTTGGATTTCTGAGAGGATCGAATCCGCGGTTCGGGACCGTTCCGGAATCGTTTCCGTGGAAGAGCTGTTCGCCGTACTTGCGGCCGATTCGAAGACGGAGGCCGGATCGCTTTCTTTTTTCCTCGAGTGCGTGAAGAGCGTGAAGGAGGAGCGGGAGACGAAAAACCGCGTTCGAGCCTTCGCTGTCACCGGCTTCGACTTCGACGCCTGGGAGGCGGTTCACACTGCCGCGCTCGAGATCGCGCAGTCGGTCGAGAACGCGTTGACCGAGGATGCTTTTTATTCCAAGGCGAAAAAGAAGGGCATCACCGTCAATCGCGGAACCTTTTTCGGATACCTTTCCGTTTCGTCCCGTATCCGGCGCAATCCGTTCGGCCGGTGGGGACTTTCCGATTCGAATGAGATCAGCCCGCGCGGTACGCGGGAGAAGGCTTATCTCGTTCTCAAGATGAACGGTTCCCCGATGCACTTCAAGGAGATTGCCAAGCGGATCGACGAGTCCGGGCTGCAGAAGCGGGGTCGGGCTACGCATCCGCAGACGGTTCACAACGAACTTATCAAGGATAAGAAATTCGTGCTCGTCGGTCGCGGATTGTACGCGCTCTCGGAATGGGGTTTCGAGAAGGGGACGGTCCGGGAAGTGATCGACTCCGTGCTTCGAAAAGGAAACGCGCCCATGACCCGCGATGAGATCATCGAGGAGGTGCTTCGTGTCCGGAAGGTGAAGCGTTCGACCATCGTCATCAATCTGAACGCCTTTTTTGGCAAGGTCGGTAAAGACAGGTATACTGTGAAATAGATTCGTCCCCGGAGGGCCCGCTTGCGGTCTCGTTTTCGACCGGAACGATAAAAAACGGAAAAACGGAACGGATGACGCGCAACGACGCGGTCCGGCTCCCAGACAACCATGAACGTCCTTCTTCTCTCATTGGCGGATTTGTTCCATAGTATCGGCCACGCGTTCTCGCTGTTCGGCGAAGTGTGGTTTCTGGTCCTTCCGCCCGCTTTCTATTGGGTGTTCCTCGATATCTGGCTCGATCACATGCAGGGCCGGTATATCGGCGGGACGAAATACATCCTGCTCGAGCTGATCCCCCCCCGGGAAGTCGAGAAGAGCCCGAAACTGATGGAGACGGTCTTTTCCGGTCTGGCAGGAATCCAGAAAAACTACAATACATACGAGGTTTACGTGGAGGGGATGTTCGTGCCGCCGCTCAGTCTCGAGATCGCGAGCGATAACGGCGCCGTGCATTTTTATATCCGTACGGCGGCGGTGTTCCGGAACCTTGTCGAGGCGAATTTCTTCGCACAGTATCCGGACATGGAAATCGTGGAAGTGCCGGACTACGTCAAGAACGCACCGGCGACCATACCTAACGACAAGTACGAACTGTGGGGGTCGGATTTCGTTCTGGCGAAAGACGATCTCTATCCCATAAAGACCTACAAATTCTTCGAGGAAGACGTGACAGGGAAGATGATCGACCCGTTGGCCGGAATGATCGAAATGATGGGAAAG
>CAINXS010000002.1 GCA_903854995.1 Candidatus Moraniibacteriota bacterium
CGTCGCGTGTCAACGGGAATCAGGCGACCTTTCGCGCGAATCTTGTCGGACATGACCGGCGGCATCGTTTGTCCGAAGAGATCGCGTCCGATTTCCGGAAGCGGGCGGAAGAACTCCGTACCTCGCATCCGGACTACGACGTCCGTATCATGGAAGATCCGCCGGGACCGCCTGTGCTCGCCACACTCTATCTCAAGGTCAAGGGTGACGATGAGCGCATACGTGAGGCGGTCGCACAGGATTTCGAAGGCATCATCCGCGGTATCGCCGGCACGACCGATATCGACCGGTCCACGCCGCAGCGCGTTCTTGACCGTTCCTATCGCATCCTGACCGACAAGGCGCAGCTGCTCGGCGTCGCGCCGACGGATATCGCCTCGACGCTCCACATGGCGCTTTCCGGGACGGCTGTCGGACTCTATCACGAAAGCGCTTCGCCTGGCCTTCGCAAGCCTGAACAGGAGTATGTCGCCCTGCGGCTCGCCCGCGATTCGCGGGACGAGGAAAGCGACCTGGCATCGATTACCGTCGCGTCCCGAACCGGCGCGCAGGTCCCGATTTCGGAACTGCTCGAGAAGACGGATGCCGCTTCGGACCTTCCGATCCTTTCGGACGACCGTCAGGCGACCGTATCCGTGTCGGCCGAAATGGAAGGGCGGAGCGTCGTCTATGCGGTGCTCGATCTCTTTCCGAAACTGTTCTCGTACCGACTTCCGGACGGCGACGGGAGGCTCGTCTCGTGGTCTCCGCTCGGTGCGACCTACGAGGATACGTTGACCGGCAAGCGATACTCGATCGAGATCGGCGGAGAATGGAAACTGACCCTCGACGTGTTCCGCGATTTGGGTATCGCGATGGGTGTGGCGATCTTCCTCATCTATTTCGTCCTTGCGGCGAAGACCGAGTCGCTCTTCGTGCCGCTCCTCATCATGGTCAGTATCCCGCTCGGCCTCATCGGTGTCTTTCCGGGCTTCGCGCTCCTACACGCTCTCAAGGGCACCTACTTCAACGCGACCTCGATGATCGGCGTGATATCGCTCGCCGGACTGTCGGTGAAAAACGCGGTCATATTCCTCGAATACCTCGAACCGCTCAAAAGGGCCGGAAAGCCGCTCAAGGAGGCGCTCATCGAGACGGGCCGGGTCAGGCTGCTCCCAATCACGCTGACGTCGCTCACGGCCATATTGGGCTCGTTTACGATCATTTCCGATCCGGTCTGGGAGGGTCTCGCGTGGGCGATCATATTCGGACTCACCGCCTCGACATTCCTCACGCTGATCATCTTCCCGATCGTGTATTATGTCTTCGAGAAAAAACATTGGGACCGCTAAGCCTCCGAACGGAAAACGTATGTCGAAACCCTATCGCATGAATGTCTCGTCATGGAACGTCGAGCGGATCATGTTCGCCATCGCCGGTATCCTTGTCGCGACCTTCGCGCTTCTCGCTGTCCTGGTCCATCCGGCATTCGTTTGGGGAGACGCGTTCGTCGGAGGGATGCTCGCCCTCTTCGCGGTTACGGGCTACTGTCCGATGGCGATGATCGTCTCCGGAATCCTGAATCGAAAGAAAGCTTCCTGATGCGAGGAAGCGTCCGCCCGGAATGCATGCGGGAGGCAAAAACGCCGAAAGGCGTTTTGCCGTTTTCGGGGATGTGGCCGACTGGACAACTGAACGGAAATGCCCTATAAATACCTTTTGCAGGAAAGAGTCGTTTTTTTCAGAACCAAGAAAAAGGGGGCATTTTGAAAAAAAAGCATAATGGTAAAGGAAATGGCGGTGGGAGTGAAAGGGATTTTTCCAGCGAGATCGCCTTCCTGGAAGGGTTGAAGCAAGCCTTCGAGGACGCCGACTCAGTCGGACACCCGAAAGGAAAGGCGGCCGGGAATGGGCATGCGAAACCTGATTACAAGGCGCTGGCAGCGAATTGCACGACAGCTGCGAAAGCGCTGACGGAGGAGCGATATTCGGATGTGGATGTGCCGATAGCGGACCTCATTGCGTGGCTCTCGGCATCGAAGAACAGGGACTTCTCCATGCCAAATGGCGAGAAGCTCATGTTTGCGAAGTGCATCGTACAGGTGCTCGAACGCATTTCTAATCGCACGACTGTGGTCGGTACGACATGAATTCTGATGCGGTAATCGCATCGCAACCTTTATACGGCACGCGTAAGCGGGCCGTATAATCATTTATGAGGCCCTTTGAATCCTCTATCAATCCCTGCTAAACTGGTGTTTATGAACCCGATCAACAGGAAAAACCTGCCGCTCTATCTGTTCGCCGCAATCCTGACGGTCGCGACGGTGTGGGGCGTCGTATACGCGTATTCGCACGGCGGCCCGGCCGGGATCTCCCGCCGATCGGCGGAAAACGTATCCGGGAAATTCCTCGGCGTCGTCGCATTCTTTTCGTTAGCTGCGATGTATGGTCGGACGGTGCTCAAATGGATCATCCAAAAAAGCGGACTTCTCGATTTGCCCGGACTCGCCGATCTGAAGTCTCTCGCAGGACGATCGCTGTCGCTTCTGAATGTGACCCATCCATACCTGGGCGTCGTGGCGGTGTCTTCGACCATACTGCACTGCGTGTTCACAAACAGTCTCCGGGACAACATATTCCTGTACTCCGTGCTTTTCGCGGTGTTCCTGTACGGGCTCACCGGCATGCTGATGAAGGTTCCCGGTATGCCACCGGCCGTATTCAAGACGAATCACACGTTGCATTCCCGGTTCTGGATCGGCGTCGTCGTCGCAATCCTTACCCTCGTCGGGCATATCCTGGTGAAGTTCTGAAATCGATTAATATAGTCATATGGGTGAGAAATCATTCGGACCGGAACTGCCGCGCGCGAACACTCCTGTTCAGGGTGAGGCTTCTCGTGCGGAATCGAAACCAAATGCAGAACAGAAGACCGTGTTGGAAAATATCCGCGAGGCTCGGGGCATAAAGACGCTTGTGAAAACGCTTTCAATAGCGGCAATGCTGTCCGGGAAATCTGACGATCCCAGACCGAACTTCGTGAATGATAAAGTATATGCTGAATCAGTCATTCGAACTGAACCCGATTCGACGGATGCTGACCGAAAAAACGAAATAGAACAATGTATACGTGCAGAAAATGGAGGGGGGTGGGATGCGCTTCTTTATGCCGACGAACTTCGGAAGATGCCGGGAGGAGATGCGACGATTGAACGTGCGCTGGAGCATCTGTTCCGTGAGGTAGAAATCAAAGGGCGGAATTTAGAAAATGTGCTGGACGTCATTCGTCTTCAGGGAATGTATGCGAAAGAAGTTGTGCGGTCGCCCTCGTTCGATCGGTATTATGAGATTCTTCGGAACATTGAACTGAGGGGCGAAAAAAGGATGTTTGATGGTTTGCCGTATAGTAACGGATCATTGCTGGCGGGTCTCGAATCCCTTGCACCAGGCTCTCGAGCTGAGATGCTGCAGAAATTAACTCTTGAGGTCGTCCAGTCAAACGGTGGTTCCTATGACATCATATGTCATGCGAGCGCTTTGAAAGATACCGAAATCGGACGAACGGCATTGGAAAAAGCGGCACATACCATTATTACAAAACCGGAAATACTGTCTGGAGGTTTGCTTCCGAGCACCGAAGCGGTGAAGGCTTTTATCGGCGAACCATATGGAGAGAAATTGCTCGAAATCCTTGCCTCGAAATCAGAAGAGATGTGGATACGTTCGATTCACGATCTTCGTGCGGTTCCGTGGGGCATAGATTTCATACGTGACCGATCAGAGAAGCTCTTTAAAACGAATCCGGCATTGTTTTTGGAATATATCGATGAATTACGGGAATTTCGGCCCGATTTGACCGGTGGCACCGGGGTGCAGATTTGTGTAAAAAAAATGGCTGCGAATGATGATACTGAGGACCTCTTCGAGAATATCCGACTGTTCGCCTATGAACCGTATGCTGAGGGGGTTGTCCGGAAGGCCGCAGAGGCGAATCCTGGAAGCGCTGTAATAAAATTGTTTCAGTATCTCCGGGAAAATAAGAAAGAGCCATCCTGGGGCGGAGATGTCCGCGAGCGTTCCGTGCATCTGTTGGCTGAGCGGGATCCGAAAGGTTTCATGGGTACCATGTCTGTGATTGATGACGTTGCAAAGGAGCCGTATATCGGTGAAATCATGCATGGACTCGCGAAGACGAATCCGAATGACGTGCTACTAGGATCTGGATTTTGGAATGCCGTAGGAGACAGATACGCCGACGTGCTCAGGGAGGCGATGGAAAATGCCGTGGATTCGCACTCGGAAACAGTCCTTTCAGTCCTGGACTATAAATCGGTTTCCAAGTTAATTCCGGAATGGCAGAGAAAATCGTTATTTGATAGGGCGATAAGAAACGCTCCGGAAGCCGTTTTTCGACAATATGGCGGTGATCGTGAGAGCCCGTGTCAGAAACTTCTTTCGGAGAGCTCGGATCACACGGCGGGTATTCTCCGTGAGATTAAGGAGAAGTATTCTTCGATTAAGGTAGGCCGGCTTGGATACGACGAGCAAGTACCAGAAAAAATTGAACGCGTATGCGCGTTGATTGATTCAATACTGAAAGGGAAATTTACAGTGTCGGACGCGGCATTGATTTCCGAGGACGATGACCGTTTTCTTCAGGAGCTTATCGCGATATCGATTCGGAAGGGCCACGCGGGAAAAGAATCGGTCGATGAACAGTTGATGGGAATGACTCTTCGGAAGGTCGTGGGGATCAACCGTCTGCATGAGGCTCGGGACGATGTTCGCTTCGCGTCACTCGAGCGGTCTTCCGCGGAGGAACTGTACCTGTTGTCAGTATATGGGGAGCAGGAAATATACACCTCCTCGTTCAATGGCGTCTTCAACCGCATGCTGGAGCGGATGCGGGAGCGGAACATGACCGGGGACGTGCTTTTCCGTCGGGTCAGTGATACTCGATTCCGGACCTTTTTCAAGATGTGCGTGAATTATAACCGGCTGGACGATTTTCTTGCTACGATGTCGGAAACGGAACAACAATCTCTCGCACTACGTTTTGTTCGTGGTCTGGACAAAGAAAGGGACAAGATGTTGGAACAGGCGGTGACGGTTGCGGAGGCAATCAATGCGACCAAAAATCCGAAGCTGACCATGATGATGCGAGACGGGATCCGACAGGAATATGAAAGGACTAATCACGAGGGGAAGGCCGATTCGAAGAAGATATACGGATTGCTCTCGGGCCTTTTCGGTCGTCATGCCTCGATTGATGATGCGTGGTATGCGGAGATGGCCAAGCGATACTCCCTTCCGGAGCTGAATCAGATCGATAAGAAAGATCTCGTTGACAGTCATGGCGTGAATGTCCAGCGGTACTACTTTTATGACGATACGGACGGGAAAGCTTCCTTTGAACATTTCCTCGGGTCGTATCGGGGCGAACGCGTGTGGAATATCGAGGATCATGGTTCATATGTCATTGTGCGGAACCGGACCGGGTCTGTCCCGATCGAGATGTATGCCAATAAACCGGACGGCGGTTCGGGAGAGCAGGACCTCGACGAGCTTTTCAAGAAGGAAGCGAAGATTGCTCGGGTCTTCGTGCATCGCGGGCATAGCTATCATGCGAATGATTCGGTGCATAAGCTTACCGACGGATCCAAATTGGTGATACTCGGGTCGTGCGGAGGGTATGGAAATCTCAATCCGATACTTGAAAAAAGCCCAGGCGCACACATCATCTCTACGAAGGGGACCGGCACCATGCTGGTGAACGATCGATACCTTAGGAAATTGAACGCGTACATATCATCGGGAAAATCGATCGAATGGAAGACGTTCTGGGTGGAATTGGAGAAGGAGATGGGGAATACGCCTGGATTCAAGGACTATGTCCCGCCGCATAAGAACTTCGGAGTGATTTTCCTGAAAGCATATCGAAGCGGTTCTCAAGTCCGGACCAGCGGAACTGGTGGATTTGAGGGGGAGGTGTATTAAAGAGGGCATCTCAGTTTTCGAGGCGACGTAATGAGAAGGATGATATCGTCCGCGTACCCTTACCCTCGTCGGACATATCCTGGTGAAGTTTTGAGCCGGATAAATTGTTAAATGGTTTTATTGCTTCATGGCTCCATTGTTATCCGCTTTCTGTTAACGGTTCATTGTTATCTGCCATCTGAAATTATGACCTGGTTCGTTCTCGGTCTCCTGTCGGTGCTTGCGTTGGCGGCAGCCGAACTGACGCAGCAACATCTGTTGAATGTGAAGAACGCCTTTACCGAACGGACGAGCGCCGTTTTGACGTTCCTTTTCCAATCGATATTCGTGCTCCCGATCATTCTTCTGTCCGGGATCGCCGGTCAGCTCTTTTCGGTCTTCACTCCTTTGGTTTTTCCGAAGGCGTTTTTCGCGACACTTATCGCCTCGTTCGCGATGGTGTTCTATCTTCGGAGTTTCAAGGTGAAGAATATGAGCATATCGACCATTTTTACCTCGTTTTCTGTCGTCGTTTCGACATCGCTCGGGATAGTCTTTTTCTCCGAATCGGGTTCTTTCGGAAAATTACTGGGAATAGTACTCATTCTTTCGGCGATCGTCCTGGCGAACTGGAAAAACTCCGTCCTGGAGAGAAACCATTTTAACGGTCTTGCGGCCGGCACACTGTTCGGGATTGTCTACACCTTGGAGAAGGATATCATGTCGCATGTCCATCCGCTCGCGTACCTTTTCTGGGCATTCCTGATGATCGTGGTCTGGGGTGTTATTTTCGGCGGGAAGGAGGTCATCCGTTCCGTGAAAGGGAAGGGCTTGCGATCATATGTTCCGATAGTGGCGTCCGGCTTCGGATACCTGCTGTTCAATATGCTGACCTATTTCGCCTACACGTTCGGCGGGGAGGTCGGACGGGTCGATGCCATAAACAATTCCCAGGTGTTCCTGATCATCCTCTTTGAATTCTTCGTTTTGAAACATACGGAAGGGACGGCCCGGAAATTGACCTCCGCAGCCATGGCGATCCTCGGGGTTATCATCTTGGGGTTGACGAAGTAAATGATCATGTCGAGAAGCTGTATTCAGGAAACGAAATCCCTCCCCTGGACTACCAGGTACTCCCTTTATGAAAGGGAGAAAGCGAACCGAACTACCTGTTGTTCCCTCGGCTACCGCGCCGAAGGCCCCGCACGTCCCAAGACCCGCTTCCGGAGGGGGGACCTTTTTGGGGAGGTATAGGAGATGTATTAGATTCCGTTTAAGCAAAAGTCCGTCTCATGGCGGGCTTTTGTGTAGAGAAAAGCCTCGGCGTATGCCGAGGCCAGAAATCCTGATAGTCATGAGACTCTCCCACTGGGATTTGTCTCAGGTTTCTCGTTATGTTGGCATGATATCATAACAAGTATGAAATCGAAAAACTTGAACCGCGCCCATAGAGTCTTAAAGAAAGGCTATAATAAGGGAATGTTGACGATATATTTTTCTGTCGTATACTGGAAGTGCATCGTTATATGTAAGTATAGTAAACAGTAAGAAAAATATATGGCACAGTATAATCGGAATAGCGGGAAGGCGTGGTCGGCAGGTGATATTCGGACTTTACGGGAGCTTGCGAAGGGGAATACGCCAACGCGGGTTATCGGGCTTGAACTCGGGCGGACTCCGGGTTCGGTTGCTACGAAGGCGAGTGAGAAAAACATCAGTCTCAAGCCGACAAATCAGTCGCCGTATAATCGTCGCGCGAAATAGTCAGAATGTGGACTCATAGTGGCTTCTGGCTAGCGGTCATATTTTCAGATAGAATGACAACGGGTGTATTCAGAAGAAGATATGAAAGAAACAAAACTGAAGGCTATTGATTTCTTCTGTTCCGGTGGCGGGATGAGTTTCGGTATGAAGCAGGCTGGTATAAAGGTTGTTGCTGGCGTTGATTTTGATCCTGATTGCAAGCAGACATACGAAGCAAACTTAAAAGGATCAAAGTATATACTTGCGGATGTGTCTTCGATGAAGACAGAGGATTTATCGAAAGAAACGGGAATCAAAAAAAACGATGACGATCTTATCCTGATAGGATGCAGTCCGTGTCAGTACTGGACCATTATTCGGACGACAAAAAATAAGTCTGAAAAATCAAAAGATCTTCTTCATGAATTTCATCGTTTCGTGAAGTACTATAACCCTGGATATGTGGTTGTTGAGAATGTCCCGGGAATTCTCAAGAAGACAAAGGAAAGTGGCCTTGATAGGTTCGTTTCGGACTTGGAAAAGCGCGGATATGCCGTTCACTATGAAGTAGTGAATATGAACGAGTACGGCGTGCCTGAAACAAGGAAACGATTTTCCCTGATAGCGACGAGACTTAGCAATGAGGCGCCATTTCCGAAGCCAGATTATTCTTGTCCCACAGTAGCTGATTTTATTGGGAAAAATAACGGGTTTCCAAAGATACCCGCAGGTCATGATGATGGCACGGGTTTTTTGCACTCATCCGCAGCTTTGTCGGAGAATAACCTGAAGCGTCTCGCTATGACTCCTAAGAATGGCGGGTCGCGACATGCGTGGGCGAAATCGTCTCTTCAACTGAAAACGTACAAGCGGAACGGAGACGGTTCATTTTCCGATACTTATGGGCGGATGTCATGGGATAAGCCGGCACCGACGATTACGACGAAATTCCCGAGTGTTTCAAACGGCCGTTTTGCACACCCAGAGGAAAATAGAGGAATTTCTCTTCGGGAGGGGGCGACCTTGCAAACATTCCCGAAATCCTATAAGTTTTTTGGCAACAGCAACAGGGCGATTGCTAGGATGATTGGGAATGCAGTCCCGCCTTTATATGCGAAGAAGCTCGCCAAAGCCATAATTGAAAGCCATGGAGGAAGATAAAGAAAGATCGCCGTTGCGAATGTCGTTTAATCCGCTTGTAATTGATGATTTGGGCGCGAAGCTTTATTCGACGCTTCCTCCTGTAATTGCGGAATTGATTGCGAATGGCTATGACGCATGTGCATCTCGTGTGAATCTTGATTTTATTGAAGGCGATAAAAAAAAGATAATAGTATATGATGACGGCCTCGGAATGTCATATGAAGAAATCAATGATAAGTACCTCAGAATTGGTCGAAAGAAAAGAATCAATGATGAACAAAGCAAATGTGGGCGGCTTTCGATTGGAAAAAAAGGAATTGGTAAACTGGCCTTTTTTGGTATAGCTGGCTGTGCAGAAATCGAAACAGTTCACGAAGGGAAAGGCGTCCGGTTTGAAATGGATTGGGATAAGATAGAAGGATCGTCGGGTGACTACGAGCCTGCGTTTGCTATTTTGGAAAATCCTTCGATATCAAAAGGAACGAAGATAACACTTACAAAGATATTTAAAAAATCAGATTTTGATATAGATTCAATGGCGGTTCCCAACTTCTAACGCAACGGGTACGATGATTCAATCGTAATCAGAAACCCGTATGCAAAAACCATATACCCGCCTCTCCGACGCCGAACGGGAGGAAATCAGTATCAGGCTTGAACGAGGAGAGAACCTCCGA
>CAINXS010000003.1 GCA_903854995.1 Candidatus Moraniibacteriota bacterium
AACCGCGACCTGCTCTCCCGAGACAACGTGGTCTTCACGCCGCATATCGGCTTCTACAGCCAGGAAGCGCTCCTGCGCATCCTCGACACCACCGCCGACAATCTCCGCGCCTTCGCGGACGGAAAGTCCATAAACACGGTCAGATAAGGCGTCGCGGGTTTTTGAACGCGTTCTTCACGAACGAATAGTGAAAAGTAAAAAGTCCGGACCGAATTCGTCCGGACTTTTTCAAACCGATCACCTCTTTCTATCCGCCCGTCACTTCCCCTTCCGGAATTCCATGAAAAGATAGCACGGATATCCGAACGTCCTGCCATACCGCTCGGACGTGAGCTCCTCGGGAAACGTCGCCGGCCAGATTTTTGTCAGCACGAGACCGGCGCGGGCGGCTGCCGTCAGATACTCTTCGAACGAATGATCGTACACATCCAGCACCGAACTTTGTCCTTCATCGTTGAAGTATTCCTGTGTCCATGTACGGTCTCCGCTCACGGGTGTCCCCGGGTTCGTAAACCGGATCCAGCATGGATCCGATGCGCGCGCCGGGGAGCCCGCACGATACATATCCGGATGCGTAACCGAGACGATTGCGCGACCACCAGGTTTGAGCACACGACGCATATGCTCGAATGCGCCCACCATCACCGAATCGGAAACGTACGGAAGGACACTGACGGACGTGACCCAATCGAAGAAATCGTCACTGTACGGCAGCCGGCATATATCTCCCTCTTGGTACCGGATAATCGGCTTTCCGACGGCACAGGCAAGCATCTCAGGTTCTTTCTCGATGCAATAGACCTCCGCTCCCCTTGCCGCCAACAGCATTGCCATATACCCCGCCCCGCTACCCGCCTCGAGAATCTTCAGCCCCTGCAATCCACCCATAGACCACACGACTTTCGGCCGGTTGAGACGATCCCCGACCAACCCCTTCCGCTCCCGCACTTCCGCATTCCAGAATTCCGACTGCCTGCTGAATGTTGACATAACCAATCTCCGTCTGAATTGAAAAATATGATACTCATTAAACAACTGCCGATATCATATTCTTTTTGTCGACGGCTTCGTATAATAATTGTATTTTTTTGAGTATTTTGTACGATTAGTTATATATTGTGGCTCTATAAGTTGATTATCCTTACTTTTTTTGGTATCATTTTTTTGTCGGTTTTAGACGACATAATATTCGTATGATACCCCAGCTCAGAAAACTAGGCTTTTCCGACAATGAGGCCCGGATATATCTTGCGGCGCTGGAACTCGGCGAATCGTCCGTCCAAAGGATTTCCCAGAAGGCGAAGCTCAAACGAACGACCGCATACGGCATCATCGAAACGCTCCGTGAGCGCGGACTGCTGAAGACGACCAAAAACCGCAAGAAGACGCTCTATTTCGCTGAAGATCCGCGACGCCTCAAGGACCTCGCGCGGGAAGCGGAACGGACGGCCGATTCGATCCTCCCCTCGCTTCTGGCCATCACCAATCTGATCGACCACAAGCCGAAGATCCTCTTTTTTGAAGGAATAGAAGGAATCAAGGATATTTACAAGGAAACACTCCTCTACCCCGATACGCCCATCCGCGGCTGGCTATCCGCCGGATCATTCCGAACGGATGAGCCGTGGTTTGACCGATACTACCGCCCGGTCCGTAAGGAAAAGCGTATTTATACCGATGTCATCGTGCCGGACCTGTCGGAAACCAGGTCCTATCATGAAAAGGATCGTGAGGATTTTCACCGCACCAAAATCGACACTAAAGGCGGAGATTCAATCGAATCCGACATCCTACTCTTCGGCAGCCGCCACATCGCCATCCTCTCTTGGGAGGAGATAACTGGCGTCATCATCGAAAGCGCCAAAATACACGCGACGCTTTCCGCGATTTTTACCGCTCATTGGGAATCGCTTTCCTCGACTGGATGACACACAAAAGCTTGACAGATTTATCTTTCCAATGCATAATGTCTTTTCAGCAGTATTGATGAGTTCTTGAACAATATCCCCAACAATAAATGTCCGAAACAAAGGAAAAGGAGCGCACATGAATACACTCGTCCCAAGAGGATGGTCGCTGGTGACCGGGTCGACTACCGAGAGTGGCATCGGCTACGCGATCGCCCGACAGCTTGCGGCTCGCGGCTGCAACATTATGCTGGCCGGAAGCGGAAACAAAGTTCGGCAGGTCGGCCACGACCTTGCAGATAAGCTGGAAAAGGATTTCGGTATCAAATCGATTTGCCTCTTCGAGAATCTCGCCCATGACGGAACGGCCCAGCGGCTAATCGGTCAGGCGGAGAAAGTCTCCCTCGACAGCGGACTCCCGATCACCGGACTGGTACATGCAGCCGGCTTCGCGTTGAAAGGAAGCTTCCTTGATGCCGAGGAAAGCGAGAACCGCGATATGATGCTGGTTCACGTGAACTGCCCGGCACAGCTGATGTACCATTTCGGCCGAAAAATGCGTGAACAGGGATACGGATTCATTTTGAACGTGGGATCCTTGCTTGCCATCACGCCGGCACCGATGAACGCCCTGTACGGCGCGACTAAGGCGTTCGAAAGAAACCTTTCGGAGGCCATGTGGTGGGAGGAAGAGGGCCAGAACGAAGTCCGCTTCTGTGTAGCCATGTTCGGTGCTATGTGGTCAGAAATGATGCACGACTACGAAACGAGGCTGTTCCGGTTTCTCCCGTTTCTGGTCATGGACACAGACACCGCGGCAAAGATTGCGGTTGACGGCATGTTCGCCGGCCGGAGAGTGGTGGTTCCGGGTGCCTGGAACAAGACCCTCGCGTGCCTGGAACCCTTGCCCCGGCCTTTGACTGCAGCTCTCGCGCGATACCTGATGGAGCACATCAAACCAGGTGACGCTCCTATACTCGAAGCGCTCGAAAGATTCGTGAAGCGCTTCAGACGGTAATGGAATCAGACGGAAGAAAGGCTCCTGCGACATCGCCGGGGCCTTTCGACTTTTCCGAAAGCATCTCCATCCCGAAGTATCGGAACGGCGAGTAAATGTACGATGCACCGCCATCAAATTCGACTCCCGTCAAAACAAAAGCTGTGGAGCATACTGCAGGAACACCCCGGCAAGGACACTTGCTGCGAACAGAATCGCCACGATTTTCAGCGCCTCTTTTTTGTTTTTCTCTTCCTTGAAAAGGATCAGTATCCCGAGACCGCCGTTTGCGGAAAGCCCGGCTATCGCGGAACCGAACGTCAGCGATCCCTTGAGATACAGTTCCGTGATGCCGACCGAGACCGCGCAGTTCGGGATGAGTCCGAACAACGCGGCCAGAAACGGCTGGAAAAATCCGCCCCCCAGGAACGCGTCGGACGAAACGGCATCGCCGAGGCTTGAAAATGCGATGTTTATGGTCAACGTCGCGATGAAGATGAACAGGAAGATCTTCAGCGCATGCTTCAAGGGATGAAGGAGCGATATCTTCGCATCGAAGTTTTTTTCGGCTTCCTCGACATGATGCCCGCAGCATGCGTTCTCCGACAAGACGTCGCAGTGGACGTGCTTCGGGTCGTCCTTCCCGCGATTATAGGCCGCTATATGACCCAGAATCCGCTTCCGATCCTTCTGATATGCGAGGTCGAGAAGATATCCGAAGACGACGGCTATGGCCAGCTTGGCAATGATAAGCGGCAGGATAAGACTCGCTCCGCCTGGATGCGAAAGCATGACCGGGAGCGCCTCGTCCGACGTGGCCAGATAAACGGCCATGAGCGTACCGATGGTCAGCAGCCGCTGGGTATACAGGGCGGTCGCGAACACGGAGAACCCGCATTGAGGCAGGATCCCGGCCAGCGCACCCGCGATCGGACCTGCGGAGCCGGCTTTCTCGATTTTCTCGAGGATCTTCCGGGTGTACGAGGACTCGATGAACTCGATTCCGATATACACCGCCAGAAGAAAGGGTATCGTTTTCGCGCTATCGATAAGCGCATCGATGAATAGGTCGTACATGTACATGCGGATGACTGGTTATTCTGAGCATTTGTCGCACAACCCGTAAAACTCGAGCGAATGATCCGATACGCGGAATCGCTCGTCGCGTAGCAGTCGCTCTTCCTCGCTGT
The DNA here is from genome assembly GCA_903854995.1 of Candidatus Moraniibacteriota bacterium. Classification (GTDB taxonomy): domain Bacteria; phylum Patescibacteriota; class Minisyncoccia; order Moranbacterales; family UBA1568; genus JAAXTX01. Next base: position 4,095 of record CAINXS010000003.1, read on the forward strand.
CGAGATGATTCTTGAACGCTACCGATTTCACGTCGTGACAACCGAGACAGACCAGGTGATGCCGGTGTCCGCCAGAAAGTTCGAAAGACCGACCATGACCGATGATGCGCACCTCATGGATGACTCCCGTATCCTCGAGAAATCGCAGCTCCCGATAAATCGTCGTGCGATTCGCCGTAATCCTCCGTTTCGCGAGCAGTTCCAGAATAGACGTCGCCGTAAGCGGGGTTTCCGCGGTACCGAAAAAATCCAGCATCGCCTTTCGGACCCTGGTCATCCTTCCGTTCCGCTCCCGGATTTTCTTCTCAAGCTCTGCGGTTTCCATATCGGCATGATAATCCATTTCTTATCTTATTGCAACTCCGTTGCGTTAATGGATCGCCTCGTAGCACACCCGCACGATACAACGGTCTTGACGCTTGCCATACGGACAAGTCGTCCTATAATAACCGAAAGGTCACAATCCGTTAATCACTACCGTATGAAAAGTCGCGTACTTTTCGGGATAGCAGGAATACTCGCCGCCGCAGTGATAGCTGGCTGGTTCTTTTTCCTGAGGACGAAGCCGGCAAGCGCCCCAGGAGAGGCGAAAAAAAGCGACCTGACCGCGTGGACATATGAAAAAAACATTGCCGAACCGATAACCGGAACGAGCAGCGGTGACAAGGATCTCGTTTTGGGTGATCTGAACGCGAACAAGGCTTCGATACAGGTTCCGAAGGGCTCATTCGATGCGGAACGATCACTTTCTCTTGCCAATCCGGAACAGGTTCCCGGATACGTCGGCACGGAAATCGACACCATCGGGGCACCGATAGAGATTTCCGCGGGTCAACCGTCCCGCCTCAACGAACAGGCGACGGTCTCGTTCCGCTTCGATCCCGCCATGCTTCCCGTCGATCAGGATCTTTCGGAACTTCGTGTCGCCTACTACGACGGTACGAAGTGGGAATACATCAAGCCGATATCCATAGACAAGGAAAAGGGACTCGTCACGTTCGGAACGTACCATTTCTCGCTCTTCGGCCTGACCAAGATCAAGGACGACACCGTGATCACCGAGAAGTGGATCCATTCGCAGACCGTCGACGGCCAGATCCGCGACGGACTCAACAACGTTTCCGACGAGGTCTCCGGAAAGATCGTCGACCTCATGCTGCAGAAGATGGGCATCTCGGACGAATCCGTGAAGGGCAAAGTGCTCGGCGAACTGCTTAAGAACGACGCATATAAGGAAATACATGACTCTTATACGTCTGGCGACATGACGGACATGAGTCAGAAGATCGCAGTTCTCGCTGGATCCAAGATTGCCGAGCTTGTCCCCGAATCCGCCTGGCAGGAAGGACTCAAGAATCTGACCGAGGGAACCGATACGGTCGAGGCGGTCTCGAAGGCGGCCGGTTACGCGGCGGAAGGACAGTACAAGGACGCGGCAAAGATCATCGGGGAAAAGATCGCCGATCAGTTCCTCATCACGACCGCGGGAAAGATCGCCGTCGAAGTCGTGCAGGGAAAGATCGACAGCTGGAAAAACGACGAGGTGGAAGCGGCCTACTACGCCTTCCAAAAGGGCGCGAACGCGACCTTCTACGGGTACAATGTCGATGCGGGCGACTTCAATTCCGTCTGGGATCAGATGCGGGGCATACGGAGGCAACTCGAACTCGAGGCGGTGAACCGCGAAAACGACGTGCGCTCCGAAGCGGGACTTCCACCGCTCTCGGACCGTCAGGCGGACATCGTCCGAGACAGCGTCAAGGAATCGTACCGCAAACAGTTCGCGCTCCGAGCCGAAAAAGAGAAGGCGTTCGAGGAAGAGGCTGCCAGACTCCGGCTTCTCGTCGATGCGTACAAGAAAGCCGATTTCTTCGACTCGACGTTGGGCCCGGTCGGACTCGACAAGGGATTCGACTACGAGAACAAACTCGACGTGCTCTATCACTTCGCCCAGAAGATGATGAAGGACACCGGCAGGTTCCAGCTTTCCGACAAGAACGGACTGCTTATGGACAAGGCGGTCGCCGTGGACGATGTCGTCCAAGGAGCGCGGATGTGGTTCTCCGGCCCGGACGGCAAGAAACAGTACGCGAAGTTCCTGAAAGACCGGTTCGGAATCGACCTCTTCCCGGCACTCAAGGACCTTGCCGGACCGTGGCCCAACGGGAAGATGAAGATTACCGACGTCATCGTTCCGGAAGCCATGAAGGAAAAGCCGAAAGAAGGCAGGGCCTCCTCCGAAAGCGAGCCGGGATGCGATTTCTCGATGGACCTCTCCCAGCTTATCGGCAAGGAAATGCCGGTATCGCTTTCACTGACACCCCAAGGTGACAGCGGCGGCACGATGACGTTCGGATCGGGAGACAGTGATCCGAAGGAGATCCCCTTCACCTATGCGGACGGAATCATCACCGCGAACGTGAGCGAGAAAGGCGCGACGGGCGTCATGACCCTTACGATCTCCGCCGATGACAACGGGACATACTCCGCATCCGGACCGTTCATCATTACTTACAGGAACGACAAGGGCGAAGCGAAGATCGTCGCAAGTATCAAGGCTTCGAAACCGGCGCCGAAAACCGCGAAAGACGGGGCTTCGGACAAGAAGTGAACATGCATCCCATCCTCTTCCATCTCTCATCCGGCACGGCGATATCCTCGTACGGGTTTTTCATGACCGTGGCGGCGATCGTTGGATTCTGTGGGACGCTGTTTGTCGCCCGCTATCGCGGCTTCCCGATGAGGCGCGTCGGCATCACGCTGACTGCGATGCTCGTCGCTGCGTTCGTCGGCGGACGACTCCTCAATATTCTTGTGAACCGACAAGCGTTCCTGACACATCCGGAACGGATGTTCGCTCTCGATGCGAGCGGTTTCTCGCTCTATGGAGGCATCATGCTCGCGACACTCGCTGGATGGATTCTGTTGCGACATTTCCGTCTTGACGCATGGAAATTTGCGGACACGTCTACGCCGGTCCTCGGAATCAGCATCGCACTCATGCGTATAGGGTGCCTCCTGAACGGCTGCTGTTTCGGACACGGAACCACCCTCCCCTGGGGAGTCTCGTTCCCTGTCATGAGTCAGGCTCATCGGTACCAGCTCGCCACGCATCCGGATGACCTCTTTTCCGTCACACCGGTTCACCCGACCGAGCTCTACGAGCTGGTCGCAGCCCTCGCCCTTTCCGGGCTTGCATCGTTTCTCACGAAAAAACACGCACCTACCGGAATTCCCTTCCTCTCGTTCGTGATTCTTTTCTCATTCTTCCGACTCGGGAATTCCTTCCTTCGCGTCACACCGCCTTTCTTCGACGCCCCGACATTCCTTTATCCCACCCTCTATCTGTTCTTTGCCGCTCTTGGCACAGCTTTAATCGTACGGCGATCGAATGCCTTACAGAAACCGCTCACCGCTTGATGCATGCCCGTCCTTGACAATTTCAAAAAAATAGACGTTTTATAGGCCTAAAGAGAGTCTTTTACAACGGGCATCCGCTCAAAACGGAACTGACAATGGGACAATATCTACCGCCTTTGACGGCGATAACGGGCGCATCCGGAGCGGGGAAAACCACCCTCGAAAACGCGCTGAGGAGTATCTACGGCGGGAGGATACTGGTCTCGACAACGACCAGATTGCCACGGACGACCGATCGCGACGGCGAGTATGAGCACATCTCTCGTCAGGATTTCTTCCGAACGGTACTCGAACGGGAGTTTCTGACCTGGATGCGGTTCGTGGGCAGCTATTACGGAATCCGACTCGCCCCCTTCCGGGAAGTTCTTACAAACCTGACGCCGTGCTTCCGTCCTATCACGCCGGAAGTCATACCGAGGTGGCATGAGGCATCCGGTGGAAGCATCCTTTTCCTGCATCTCCTGAGTCCGCCGGAAGCGGTGCTCCGCTATCGTCTTTCGTCGCGGGACGGAGATGAGGATAAGGCTCAGCGACGAATCGTCGCGGACCGGGATATCGATACGACGATCGAAGACCTGATACGGAAAGGATTTCCGATCCACGTGATACGGTATCTCGACAATCCGTACGAGCAGTTGCGGGAAGCCCAGGGAATTATAAGAGCACACATCTGAAAAAACGGGAGCACATACGTAACGTGCCTCCCGTTTTTAGATATGAAAACCCCCGTACAGACGGGGGTTTTCGGTGCCTGCAGAAACAATCCGATGACTAGAGAACCGCGTCCTTGGCGGCCTTGGCGAGGCGGAACTTGACCACGGTCTTGGCCGCGATCTTGATCTTCGCACCGGTCGCCGGGTTTACTCCCGTGCGCGCCTTGCGCTTCGCCTTCACCATCTTTCCGAAGCCCGGGAGCACGAACTCCCCGTTCTTCTTGACTTCCTTGTACGCGAGTGCCGCCAATGCGTCGAGGGCGCCACCGATATCCTTCTTCGTAAGACCCGTCTTCTCCGAGAGCGTCGTCAACAGCTGCGACTTCGTCATCTTTGCCATAACGTTATGTTCGCGCCCGTCCGCCGATGGCGGACAGAGACGAATTTTCTGTTACCATTTATTATTTCGTGCCGGTTCGTGATGATCCCTGTCTCGCATCGACCTGCAAACATGGGGTCCGGAGCCGCCACTACCGCTCAATAGTACGATATTTGCTGGCCTTTTGCAAACTCGTCAAACACATGCCCAAACTTTGCCCAAGGACCGGCAAGTCGACATTCAACGGCCGGCACCCGATTGCAGTGCTGTCGCGATCTTTTTCGCCATCCACTCATACCCGAGGGCATTCGGATGCAGGCCGTCCGCAAGCATATCCATATATTCGAGCTTCATAAAATCATCGTGAATGTCGATAAATTGAGCTGCCTCCTTTTCACAAAATGTCCTGATCGCGCGATCATATCGTTCTATTTCGCGGTTCGTATAATACATGCCCGCGCCCCACGACACCGGTGTCGTCAGACGTTCATCAGCCGGAGAAAGACCGACGAATATGACCCTCTTCGCGTGTCGTTCGGCCATTCTTTTCAGAATTCCAAGATTGCCGATAAACTTTTCAAAGCTAACATAATTACAGCCATCATCCGACAGGTACATGGAGTCGTTCGTGCCTATCGCGATAACGACGATATCCGGATTCTTTCCTTTGATATCCGCTTCAAACCTCTCGACGAGACCGTCGGTGGAATCACCATCGACTCCCAAATTGATAATGTTCGCGTCATCGCGATTCAGATTGAGTCGGCCAACCCATCCGCCGCACGAATCGTCGATTCCCTCGGTGATGCTGTCACCGAAAATGCAGATATTCATAAACGTTCCATATCACTTCATGAAGATATCCTGACTCCTCGGATTATTCCCCTCCACACGTTCGACCATAAACCGGACGGCGTCATTCATATTCGTCGCTTCCAATCGGATATCCGGATGCTTTTCGTGAAAGACCCGGAATATCTCATCCGCAAATGCTTGGCCGATGACGGAAACCTTGTCGAAGTCGAATACGATGAATCGGAACTTCTCCAAACCCGACAAGATACGGCGCGCCTGCGAGCGTGATATATGCACGCCACCGACGGCATACAGTTTCACAAGAATCTCGGTCTTGTCGAATCCGTAGTCACTTTCGTCATCCAGGTTCGCATACCGTCTGAAAACATCGTTTAGGTGGCTTTTCGTATCCGTAGAAAGAGTACATGTGACCCGGGTCCCCTGCTTTCGATTTCCCTTTCCTTTCAGCTCCTCCAGGAATATGTCCTCTGCACGATTATCCACGGTGAGACGATATCCATAGCTTTCCAGCACGAACGCATCAACGACCTTGGAGGTGAAAAATATCCCTTCGCCGGAGTGCGACTTCGGCATGGTGGTCGTTTTCCCCTTCAAGAGATCCTGTATCGCTTCCAACTCGGACATCAAATGACGCTGTCGCATGATGTTCCGAAAAACCCCGACGCCGAAATCGTTTATGATAAATGTCAACCGTTTCTCCCTGACAGAAACCTCGACGGACACCTTTTCCGATTCCGAATGTTCAATCGCATTATTGAGCATTTCCGAAAATGCGTACGTGAAAATACTCCGTACGTTCTCAGGCTGATTCACGACGATTGGAAACCGGGATTCCACCTCATCGAGCACCTTGTGTTCTTCCAATGCCGCATTCCTGTATATCTTCGTAAACTGCGAAGGAAAGATATCAAGATGGCTTATTGCAAATTCCGGCAAGGCATACCTTGCACCCCTTGTCGACCCGACCTTTACGAGCTTACCACCAGATACGAGCCCAGCAATCAGGATACTCGCGTACTGCCGGGAAACGCCTAAGAGTGCCGTAACATCGACGGTCTTGATCATGCCGCCGAGACGCTTCGCCTCCTCTAAGATTCGATTTTTTGTATCCATAATTGTAAATAGATTGTAATCTATATTATTTTAATTGTCAAGTAATTGTCAACTGATACAGAACGAACCATTTTAACAGGGCTTCTTTTTCCCATGATTCACATTCTATATTTCGAGAAAAAATCCGGAACGGAAACCAGTGCATTATTTGCCATTCCGGAAAGCATTCCTTCAGATTTTTCCCCAAGTACAGGAAGAATCATCATCTTCAACACCGGCGTCAGGCCGACTCCGAGAAACGGGAGTATCGGCATGAACGGCCCGTACGACCAGATGCCGACGGACAGCGCGAACCGCTCGAGGACGACCGCGACGAAGAATCCGAGCACGCGGTACATGCAAATCGTCTCCAGTCGTTTTTCTTCGGAATGATGCGGTCAAGCAAGAACAGCTCGGGCAGCAAAATACATAACGTAATCACGATATCGATACATGCCGCGATGACGTGTATCAGGACGAAGTCCGCGACTCCGGAAAAATGCGGTGCGAACAGGAAAGACTGGAACATTTCCCAGACAAGGTTCAGGAAAAAGCTCGTGACGATCATCGCGGTCATTTTTTTATGAAACCTTCCCATCATACCGGAACGAAACGGGTCCGCGTCACGATTCATACGATGTTCACGTCAGTTCCCGACCATGACGACGACCTCCTTCTCACGGATTGAGCCACCCCTGGTCCTGCGGGCGAAAAATCGCGCTGCCTGTACCCTGACTTCCATAGGGATGTCTGAAAGCGGACGCATGCCGATCCATTCGAGAATCAGATTTCCCTTCCGATTCAACCCCTTCGCTCCGGATACTCCCGAAAAAATCGTATCGAATTTCAACATACGGTGAGGCACCCCCTCCAGGGCGCGCATCAACGAGTCGATCTCGTTTCGTGACGTACCGTACGACGCATCGGTTATCCTCTTGAGCCCTCCTAAAAACGAGCTCCCGTCATTGACCACGAATACCGCCAAGCCGCCCGGCCGAAGCAGTCCGCGCACCTTCTTCAGATACGAGTCGTCCCGGAACGTATAGATGCTGTGAATGGACAGGATCAGATCGTATCCGCGCGCGTCGGCAGGCTCGAAGTCCTCGAACGTGTTCCGTTCGACCCGGACCGTATATCCGTTTTCCAAAACCGTTTTCCGGGCATTTTTCGTGAATGTTCTTGAAGGCTCGACGAGGTCCGCCTCGATCCGCACTCCCTCCGCCCGAAACAAACGGATAAGGTGCATGAGTCGCCTTCCGTCTCCGCCGCCCATATCAAGGACGCGGAGCGAATCCCTGCCCTTCAGCTTCGGATATATGATCCCGAAAAGTTTCACGACGAGGGAATCCCGCTTTCCATAGAGGATATCCTTGAATTCATTGTATTTCCTGGCACCCTCCTCGGAATCGAGGTATTGCTTGTACCGGCTTTTCACGTCATTCATACGCGGAGGATGAAACGGGTATCTTCGTTTGCAGGATAGCACCGCGTCGGCGAAATACAAGTCATCCGATTTCTTTCCCGATCGCAGACAATACGGACGCCACGTATTTCATTTCCCCCTTCTTTTCGGACGGAACGATTTCTTCCGCCAAGAGCCCGGCGCGCTCCATCCCCTCCTCGAGCTTCCGTTTACCGCCTGGAGCGATCATGACCAGGCTGCTGCGGGCGTCATCCCTGTTCGCTTCACGTTTCACGAGTCCGATCTTCTCCATGGGCGAAAGAAGCCTCGTTACGCCGGATGCAGTCAGGCCGATCCTCTCGGCCAGATCGATACGTCGCATGCCGGCGGCTCCGGCCTCGTTCAGATGAAGCAGGATGATGAATTCACTCAGACCAAGACCGCCGAGACCGCTGTCGAACCGACGATTTAGAATAGCCTGTATCCGGGCCAGGTCGATGACGAATCTCACGGTCGGGTGGATGTCTTGCATAAACGTGTTTCACTAATACTTGATTACTCAAGCATATATCGGGCATGGCATACTGTCAAAGCCGGATGAGTCGACCATCAACGAGAAGGCGGCGCAGGTCATATTCATACCTGGCCGCCTTTCTGTTCTTCTCGGATATTCCATTGTCCGTTCGTCGGAGCATAGAATCCGTTCCCCATCTTCCGAAACGGGATATCCTGATGTTTCCCGATTTTTTCCGACATCACCCTGGCAATCAATGGGATATCATCGCCGGTTCCGGATATCCGCAACACGAACATGACGTGAACATCCTTTTGCAACGCGATCGTGCGAAACCTGTCCGCGATTTCGCCCGGCCTCAGGAAATCTTCCACGAACGGATACGCGAGTGCGAACGGGCTCAGATGAGCATCCGGCATTCCCAACCAGACGGCGTCGACAAGCCCCTTGACAGCCTCACCGATCTCATCCTTCGTCAGAATCCCGGCTTTCCGACGAAGATACATCAGCCCTTCATGATGCTCCGCGGGACAAAGATTCTCCGCCTGTTCGAAAAGCCGCGCCGCGCCCCTGATATCGATCAGCAACCTGAAAATATGCCAGCCGCCGATGAAGTCCGGCAAGCTGAAGCATTCTTCAGGTCGCAATAGGTTCCCCGGTCCGACCTGTTCGAGAAGCCACTGAACGCATCGGTCCGGACTACCCCCCGCTGCGACGTTCAATCGTATTTCCACGATTCCACCCCCCCTGAATTTGTTAAGCCGCCATTGTATTCCGACAGATGAGTATGCATCATCCGTCGGCGCGCGTCAATCCGCACGAAACCGGACATGCGGGGTAAAAAAATGAAAGGCGGCGAGACTGTTATCGTCTGCCGCTCAATCATCCGCCTCGCTCATTCGATGGCTGCAGCTTTTTTAAATGCCGCAAGTTGCCCCTGGTCTATGGTAAGAACCGTCTTCACGCCGTCTTCGAACGTCAATACGATTCCTTCGCGACCCGATTCGAAATACAGGTCTTCGTATCCGGTAGCTCCACAAAGAGAGCACCCAACGGAAACGACCTTATCGAACAGCAAATCGTTGATTTGGGAGCTCGCGAGCCGAGATATCCCTTCGAGGACATACGTGAAATCAACGCCTCCTACCGTCATTTTTCCCGTTCGTTTTCCCGATTGTCCGTCCGTAATGAGAACAAACGCGATCTCAGTGCGCTTGCACACATCCTCATGTTTTACCGGTGTGTCGCTCATCGGACACCTCCCATTGCTTGATGTTTATGAACAAAATACGACTGGAAAGATGATATATGGCCTGCAACGTCCCGTCAAATCGGAACATCGGCGAACACGTACCGCACCTCCTACTCGAAATTCACGGTAAAGCCGTACATACCCATCGAGCATGAGCCCAGAAGTTTCGTTCCGATATCCGAGCAAACAGCCACAAAAACCCGTATCCGTACGGATACGGGTTTTGCGACGACCTGACACCCCCGATGCCGTCAATCCTGCGAATCCGGACGATCAGACCGCTCCGAGGGACGATTGTCGGCAGCCTTCGGTTTCCGAACGGGATTCATCATGGCATTCTTCGACTTTCCCTCAAGCCGCGGCGGACGGGTAATATGTGACTGTTGCCGCATTTCCGCCTCCTTGTCCGCACCCCTGATAAGCGTCTTTCTCATACGTTTACGGGAGAGGGTCCGTGGCCGATGCCATCGTCCGCCTCCGATTAATGGGCAAATACCCTTATCCTTCCCCGCCTCGTCTGCGCCTCCAATCGGCGACATACAGGCCGCCTATCACGAACGCGATACCGGACAGCTGCACCGACCACGCGAGCGCAAGCTTCCAATCGAGACCGCCCCGCACCCCTTGGGAAAATACGAGAACGACGTAGAGTATACCCGCGCAATTCAACCACTGTGCGCTGAAGCGCACAGAATCCCGAACGACTGAAGTCTGACGTCAGGGTTCGATGGTGAACGTGTCATTCTGCTGTTCCTCATGTTCGAAGTGGTGCGCGATGTACTCCTCGATCATTTCGGATGAAAC
>CAINXS010000004.1 GCA_903854995.1 Candidatus Moraniibacteriota bacterium
CCGTTCTTCCACTCCTCGTATGCCGCTTTTCGCATATACGGGAGGAGTCTGGTATTCTTGTGCATACAAGAGATCGGTTAATGGTTCGGCTTAGACACCTTCCATTGAACCGGTCTTTTGTTTTGTATACAACGCTAGGATGAGTTACAACTCGGATGATGCCCGGCCATTAGGAGGTCGCAGGACCATCCGAGACGAGCTCACCACGGACAATAAGGCGTTTGAAGGCGGTACCGAGAGGCCAACAGGTACTCAAGGTCACCTCGTCCCCGCCGCTGTCCTCGAATATCCACGGGTCGTCAGGCACGGTCACGCGCTTTTCGGTCAGCCTGTACGCGTAATCGAACGTCTTCCCGTTCGCCTGACGCATACGAAGCACGATCGAATCGCCGGGCGCAAGTTCCCCCAATCGACGGAATGCGGAATTGTAGTCCCCCTTCGCCCAGGCATAGTTGCTGCTGTGTCCCGCGATGATCACGTTTCCGGACTGTCCCGGGACCCCCGAACCGGGATAGCGGATGACTCCGTTCTCAAGGTCGTGAAGCATGGATTTCTGGTCTTCCGAACCGGTCCAGATCATCGGTGCGGCGACGCCGATCCGCTCCACGAGCACCGTAACGGAAGGCTTGGAATCGCCGGCCGCGTCCGGATCGTATCCGTTCCCGATCTCCTGTGCGTCGCCGAATCCGTCACCGTCCGTATCGGCACGCTTCGGATCGGTACCGTACGCGTATTCGCCGATATTCGGAAGTCCGTCCCCGTCACGGTCCACGTCAGCATTCGCTTTCTTCGGATCCGTCCCGTTGGCCATCTCCCACGGATCCGGCATCCCGTCGCGATCGGTATCAAGATTGCCTGATCCGAGAGGATCGGTACCCCGGTTGAGTTCTTCGTGGTCCGATACGCCGTCATGATCGGTATCGGCATCGTACGGATTCGTTCCGGCAGTCTGCTCCTCAAGGAATCCGAGGCCGTCATGGTCGGCATCGTCATCCTTACGGATGCGACCGTTCAAGACGATGGAATACTTCGCGAGCCAGTCCGGAGCAAGCGATTCCTTCGTCACCGTCTCACCTCGAAAACGGGCGGCGATATCCTCGAAAGCCGCAAAGTCCGCATTCACCGCGAAAAATATCACCGAGAACGCGGCGATGAAAACGACATATGGAACGAAGCGTCGCCATACGGAAACGCTTTCGACCACAGGCGGAACAAACCGATTCTCACGACCGGAAAAGTTCAGTCCCCTCTTGATGAATATTTCCTGCTCCCTCATATGCCGTTCTCCCTTCCGCCTCCTTGCCATACAACAGGGCGGAAGGGAGAAGGCGTCCGAAGACGCCGACTTCCCGAACATCGTTACTTCCTGCGCAACTTTCTGCTCGCGACGGAAACGCCCGCAGCGGACAGCGCGACTCCCGCGACGGCTACTGCCGGCAGACCGGTCGCCGGAAGGACATCCTTCACCGAGGACTTTTTCTTGTCCTTCTTGTCATGATCCTTATCATGATGATGCTTGTACTTGTACACGACTTTCTCGACCGTATTGGTCACGGTCGTAATGACCGGAACCTCCTTGGTCACGACCGTCTCGACCGGAACTTCCTTCACGATCTGTTTCTCGCACTTGTTTGTGCACGAGTCGTTATCGTTCGTGTTCCCGTCGTCGCAAGTCTCGTTCCTTTCGACCTTGCCGTTTCCGCAGACCGGATCGATGACGATCGGCTTCTCACACCTGTTGGTGCATGCATCCGCATCGTTCCTGTTCCCGTCGTCGCAGGCCTCCCCGCGTTCAACCTTGCCATTCCCGCAGACCGGATTCTCCGGCTTCGGCTGACATATCCCGTGATCTTGCACGGTTCCCGGAGCACACACAATCGGCCTCGGGGTTTCGCACGCGGACGCCGATGCGGCCATGAGCAAGCCGACCGCGGCGAGAGCGGCTACCGACAGATTCACCCGCTTCATACTGCTTCGTATCACTGATTAGGCGTTTTTCGGACACGGGCGCACATAAACGCCCCTGTTCGATAAAACTACATATTATAGTCCTTTTTCTGAAAATGTCAAGGGGTAAAAATGCCTTTTTAGCGGGAAAACAAAGGCCGCCCATCCGGGCGGCCTTCAATAATGGAACGATACGAGGAAAAACGTCATCTTCAGACATCAAGCACGTCGCGGATCGGATGGTCCTGCGGATCGGTCTCGTCCGGATCGGCATCGATGAATCCCCCCGTTTGTCGGGCCCAGAGTGCCGCGTAGTGACCGTTTCGGGCAAGCAGATCCTCGTGCGTACCTTCTTCCTCGACGGTTCCGTTCTCGCCCAAGACGACGATCCGATCCATCCGACGGATGGTACTCAGCCGGTGCGCGATGACGATGGCCGTCTTTCCTTTCATCAGCTCGGCAAGCGCCTCCTGGATCGCATGCTCGCTCTCGGAATCCAGGGCGCTTGTCGCCTCGTCGAGAATGAGGATGGGAGCGTTCTTGAGAATGGCTCGGGCGATGGCGATCCGCTGACGTTGGCCGCCGGAAAGTTTTACGCCGCGTTCGCCGACCAACGTACCGTATCCTTCGTGCAGTTTGGAGATGAATTCGTGCGCATGAGCCCGCTTCGATGCGGAAAGAATCTCCGCTTCCGTCGCGCTCAGATCGCCGTAGGCGATGTTCTCTCGCAGCGATCGATGAAACAGGAGCGGATCCTGCGGGACATAGGCGATGGCGTTCCGGAGATCGTCCTGACGGATATTCCTGATATCCTGTCCGTCGATATGCACCGCTCCCTCCTGAGGATCCGCGAAACGGAGCAGGAGCTTCGTAATCGTCGACTTTCCGCCGCCGGAAGGTCCGACGAGTCCGACCTTCTCCCCGGCGCGGACCGCGAACGAAAAGCGGGAAAAGACAACATTCCCGCCGGCATACCGGAACGACACATCACGAAACTCGATGGAACCGCGGGAAATCCGGCACGTCTCGGGATGCTCCGGATCGGTCAAGTCCTGAGGCAACTCGAAGATTTCCACCATCTCGGACGCGCGCGCAAGCGATCGGAGTATCTCGGAGACGGACCGGTTGAACTGGTTCGCGATGCTGAAAACGCCCATCAGATAGGCCTGCATGAGAATGACCGTTCCGACCGTGATCGTCCCGCGCGACCAGAGCCATACCGACACGGCCATTCCCACGAACTGAAAGACGAGGACGAGGCCGTTCTGCAACATGATCATATGCAGAAGCGCGCGAGCCGCCCTGCCCCGGGAATGCTCCTGGCGATCGGTGAACTCCCGGAACGACTTCCGTTCGCCGGATCCGGAAGCGAACATCTTCACCGTCAGGATATTCGTGATGACATCGGCCAGCCGTCCGGTCACCTTCGAATCCTCCTCGCTTTCGAGCGCGTCGAACGACATCCTCTTGCGGAGAAGCGGAAGCGGAAGCAACAGTATGATGGCCATGCTGGTCAGGAAGAGCGCCGCCAGAGGAGGAGAGAAGATGAACAGGCCGATCAGGCTTCCGACAAGGTTTACGATCGGCATCCAGATATTGTAGATGATCGTATCCGACAGGGATCCGAACGCATCGACATACCGCCTCGCCTGCGATACGAGACTTCCGGAGAAATGATCGGCGAAGAATCCGTGCGAGCGTGATTCGATACGATCGAAAGTGAAGTCGATGAGATCCTTCGCCGCCCGACTATACGGACGGAAATAGAAGATATCTCCGATCCTGAACAATATATAGGTCGACAGGTAGTTGAAACCGAGCGCGGTGACCCAGGCCCATGCCCCGGCATGTCCGAAAATCGTCAAGGTACCGGTTCCAGACAACGCATCCGTCAGACCCTTGTAGATGATCGGCGGAATGACGCTCCCCGAAACGGCCGCGAACCCGTAAAAGACGACCGCGAAAAGAAACACGTGTCGATATGTTCGCAACACCTTCCAATACCAGGCGAAGATCCGCTTCGCCGGGAGTTTCGTCTTTTTATCATTCGTCTGACCAGACATACATCGTTCTTCAACTTTCCGCATTATCGGGATTTCGATCTCCCAGCGTAAAAAAAAATGGGACAATTGTTTCTTCAGGTATCTTCTTCCGGAACCGCTCTTGAGAAATTTCTCCCTTCCGAGAGCATCGGACTTATCGGAATAACCTTCAAAATATATCAACTTCCAATCGTCCTTCCTTCGGGTCGTCTTCCTCCTTTCCCGGAAAGATGCTCGGCATATCGCCGCTTCAGGTTCTCCGTATATCCGATATACAGACTTCCGTCACCATAGCTCTCAAGAACGTAGACAAAATACGCCATATCGTCTTTTGCCACTCAAAACTCGTTTCGCTCGCCACGTGGCCACGAAATTCAAAAAGATTTCCGCTACAAAACATCTTGACGATTCCGCCGTGCCACGAGACATGCATAGCATGTTTTTCGTGGTTGCGGGGGTAGGATTCCTCTTCGAGCCACTGATTTCCCTTTCAGGGGAAATCCGTTCTCATCCCACTCGCGAGTGAAGCAGTTCACTCGCTCCCCTTCACTGCGTCACCTTGTTCCTTGTTGCGGGGGTGGGATTCGAACCCACGACCTCCTGGTTATGAGCCAGACGAGCTGCCAGACTGCTCTACCCCGCTATCTAACGCTTTCGCGTTCCAAACTCCAAATACCAAACATAGACTGATCTTTTGGTCCTTGTTATTTGGTGCTTGGTGCTTACCGCCTGTCGGCGGCAGTGTGGGCGATCCAAGATTCGAACTTGGGACCTCGTCATTATCAGTGACGCGCTCTAACCAACTGAGCTAATCGCCCGAAAGAATCGGCTCAAACTGGACAGGAGCAACGCCTCCGAAGAGGTCCCCGCCAGGATACCACGAGCCGAAAAAAGAAGCAAGGGTCGGAGACCCGCCTGTCGGAGCCCTATCGGATCATTCCGAAACTCGGGCAGATGTCCGCGAGCACACATTCCCCACACTTCGGGTTCCGCGGACTACAAATCGCGCGCCCATGCGTGATGAGATACTCGTTCACGTCCAGATAGTCCTCCCTCGGAAACAGTTCCGCGAGTTCGCGCGACATTTTCTCCGGCGTCTTCGCACTACTCCAGCCGAGTCGAGGGGCAAGCCGGAATACATGTGTGTCGACCGCGAGTCCTTCCATCTTTCCGAATGCTTTCGCAAGCACGATATATGCTGTCTTGTTCGAGATGCCCGGAAGTTTCAGGAGTCCTTCAAGCGTCTCCGGCACCTCTCCGCCGAACTCCTCGACCAGCACCCTTCCCATCCCTCGGAGATTCTTCGCTTTGTTCCGATAGAATCCGGTCGAATAGATTTCTTTCTCAAGTGTCGCCTGATCAGCCTCGGCATAATCGCGTGCCGTCTTGTATTTCTTGAACAGCTCCCGCGTGACCCTGTTCACCCGCTCATCGGTACACTGTGCCGAAAGCGCCGTCCCCACGACCAACTCGAGCGGGTTCGACCATTCCACGAACGGTCCCGTCACCTTGTACGCTTTCCGCAGCCGCCGGAGCGCCTCCTTTGCGTTCATTTTTCTCGTCTCAACATCCGCTATCATATGAGTTCCCACTAATCCTGCTTATCTTCGTAACACAACCTCAGTATTTCCACGTACTCGTCCGCGACATTCCCTATTCCATACCGTTTCAAGAACATCGCCCCGTATCCCGGACCGAGATTATAGTGCAAGCTCCAGATAGCCGCCGAAAAATCGGCCTCTACGTCATCGACTGCCGTACCTCCCACATCGACATAACCGGAAAGTTCATCTCCGTTAAAAATGAAGTTAGGAAGGCAGGCGTCTCCGTGCACGAGCACTTTTCCTGCGCCACCGAACGGGAAATCCTTCACGTCGACAGAATGAAATCGCTTGAGCGACAAAACCAAAGCGTCAACCACTTTTTCAGCTCGCCATTCCTTCTTCAGTTCCGCGAGATTTTTTCCTTCGATTGCCGACAGCAACAAGGCCTCATTACCGTCGATTTCCGTGTAGCCAATCACCCTCGGGACGGAGACTTTTTTCCCCAGCCATTCGAGCCGGTCACGTTCCATCGCCAATCCCTTGCCGATTTTCAGGAAAAAGGTATCCGTCAAAAGATTCAGCCTGAGCACCGAGCTCTGATCGCCATACTTTTCCTTCGAAACTGAAACGTCACCGCCCGTCAGGCCTTTCGCCCACTCTACTGTGGAATGAATTTCTTCGATATCCATACGGATGATCAATGTGGACCGTACCGGATTCGAACCCCGCCCCTCACGAGAGGCGGGGCAGGCCGGCGACCTCCGGGACACAACTCCCGATGGATTGTGGTGGACCGTGCCGGATTCGAACCCCGCCGTTCGCGAACGGCGGGACGGGCCGGCAACCTCCGACAACATTGTCCCGATGGATTGTGGTGGACCCTACCGGATTCGAACCGGTGACCTCCGCATTGCAAATGCGGCGCTCTACCAGCTAAGCTAAGGGCCCACCACAATCCACCGAGGATTCTCGATTTCTTTTCGCTATGTATTCCTCGACCTTACTCCTGCTTTTCCAAGATTTCAACTGCCGCTCTCTCGCTGTCGCCTCTGGCCTGGTTTGAAACGACTCGCTTGCCAATAGTTCCCACGGCGTGAATGCCTTCGTCGATTTCACCATACTACCGTTATGTTGATTCAATCGTATATCGATATCTTCGCAGCTTCCGATATAATACCTGCCATTACGCAACGAGCGGAGCACATAGCAATGATACATAGCGAAAGAAATCGGAACAAATGCGGCGCTCTAACCAACTGAGCTAACGGCCCATATTCCCAGATATCCTAGCCGAAGGAAGGGAATTTGTCTATTATTGGAACTGACAACCGATAACATACAACTTATAACGAAGATGCAGATACGGAATTTTTACCGGAACCGTTGCCTTGGATTTTCAGTAATATGAGGCCGCTGACAACCGACAGCTCGCAACCGGAAACGATCGAACGGGCGTGAGGTTTTTCTCTTGATCTCTGTTGTGAGTTGTTTGTTGTAAGTTGTGAGTCAGATAGGGTTATCAGTGGTAAGTTGTAAGGTACAGAAAATGGAAGATTCGATCTATTGGCACTGTTTTCGGAAAATCCCCGGCATCGGACAGACCCGGCTCCGCTCGCTCATGGCGGCATTCGAATCCGGGGAGGAGGCATGGCACGCGGATGCTTCGACCTTGGAACGGACCGGGATGAGCCGAGACACGCTGGACGCGATCATCGCGGGACGAAACACGATCAATCCCGAACGGGAACGGCCGACTCTTGATCGCGATGACATCCGCATCCTTCTGTCGACGGACAAGACATTCCCAACGCTTCTTCGCGAGGCGCCGTTCCCGATATCACTCCTCTATGTACGCGGGTCTTTCGACGATTGGAACGTTCCCATGGTATCCATCGTCGGTTCGCGCAACCACACCGCGTACGGCCGTCAGGCCGCCGAACGTATCGCCGAGGATCTGTCGCGAGCCGGAATCGTCGTCGTGTCCGGCCTCGCATACGGCATAGACTCGGTCGCGCACGGCGCCACGCTCCGGGCGGACGGAAAAACGATCGCCGTCCTCGGTAACGGGCTCGATGACGCGTCGATCCACCCCAAAGACCACCTTCCGCTCGCCAAACGGATCATGGAATCGGGGTGCCTGCTCTCGGAATATCCGCCCGGGACGGCCACGGGAAAGGGAACGTTTCCGGCCCGTAACCGGATCATAGCCGCTCTCTCCCTGGGCGTGGTCGTCGTGGAGGCAACCGAGAAGAGCGGCTCGCTCATCACGGCGACCCACGCGCTCGAATGCGGCCGCGAGGTGTTTGCCGTGCCCGGATCGATATTCTCCCCCGCTTCGACAGGTACGCACCGCCTGATCCGTGACGGGGCGAAACTCGTGCGAGGCATCGGGGACATACTTGAGGAACTCCCGCTCCGCGGGAATCAGGACGCTCCGATACCGGACACCGGAACGGCCATGAAACCGGCACCGAAAAACCTCTCCTCATCGGAGGAAAAGATTCTTTCGCTACTCACGCACGAAGCGGCTCATGTTGACGAAATCATCAAATCATCGCATCTTGGAACAAGCGAAGCCGGCTCAGCCCTTACGATGCTCGAGATAAAAGGACTCGCGAAAAACATCGGCGGGATGAACTACATCCGAAGCTAACTAACAACCATCAACTAATAACTCACAACTCACACCGGATTCTGATCATGATTTGTCATGGGGATGGGATTGTTGTAAGTTGTCAGTTGTAAGTTATAAGTTCGTGAATCATGCCCCTCCTCATCGTCGAGTCCCCTTCGAAAGCCAAGACCATCGGAAAGTATCTCGGCAAAGACTATACCGTCGTCGCTTCGGTCGGACACGTGCGTGATCTGCCGAAGTCGAACAAGAACGCCATCGATATCGCGGGCGGTTTCGTCGCGAAATATCAGACGATTCCCGGGAAGGAAAAAATCATCAGCAGCATAAAGAGTCTCGCGAAACGGAATTCGGAGATACTTCTTGCCACCGACCCCGACCGCGAGGGCGAAGCCATCGCCTGGCACCTCGTGGAAGCATGCAACCTGAAGAAGCCGAAGCGCGTCCTGTTTCACGAGATCACGGAGAACGGTATCCGCGCCGCGCTCAAGGAACCACGGGAGCTCGACAAGAACCTCCGTCGCGCGCAGGAAGCACGCCGCGTCCTGGACCGACTTGTCGGCTATGACCTTTCGGGACTGATCTGGAAAAAGGTCCGATACGGGCTTTCGGCCGGCAGGGTCCAATCCCCGGCGCTGCACATCATCGCCGAGCGGGAGCGGGAAATAGCCGCGTTCATCCCCGAAACCTTCTGGAGGCTTTCCGGAACGTTCGAAACGGGAAAGAAGGACGTGCTCGAACTGCTCTGTTCGGAAGAACCCCGAGAGGAAAAACGGACCGAGGAAATCCTCTCCCTTGCCCGTTCCAAAAAATGGGAGGTCGTCGAAGTGAAGGAAACCGAGGTTGTCCGGAATCCCCTGCCGCCCTTCACTACCTCGACCCTGCAACAGACGGCGAGCTCGCGTCTCGGCTTCTCGCCGAGCAACACCATGCGCCTCGCACAGCGGCTCTACGAGGCGGGACACATCACCTACATGCGTACCGATAGCGTTTCCCTTTCCGAGGAAGCGATCGGACACGCCGCGGCTGCGGTAAAATCCGCGTACGGCGAACGGGCCGTCCAGATACGCCGTTTCAAGACTAAGTCCAAGAATGCCCAGGAAGCGCACGAGGCGATCCGACCCACGTCCTTCGGCAAGCTCCCGAAGCTTCCGGACGACCAGCTGAGGCTGTATCGACTGATCCGCACCCGCACCCTCGCCTCGCAGATGATTCCGGCCGAACTGCTCCGCACCAAGGTCTCGGCAAACACGACCGACCGCGCGCTCCCGGATTTCTCGGTCACTGGATCGCGCCTGACGACCGCGGGCTGGCTCGAGGCCGATCCCGATGCGAGAAAGGACGACGTCGAGCTTCCGAAACTCGTTCCGGGCGAACCGCTCACGCTTCGTGACATACGCGACGAAAAAAAGGAGACCGAACCACCGAAGCGCTATTCCGAAGCCGGGCTCGTAAAGGAACTCGAGAAGCGCGGACTCGGACGCCCGTCCACCTACGCGTCCATCATCAAGACGCTGCTTGACCGCCAGTATGTCGAAAAGGAAGGTCGGTCCCTCAAGGCGACCGAGACCGGAGAAGTCGTGGACGGATTCCTTTCCGAGCACTTTCCGGACGTCGTTTCCGACACGCTGACCGCGGAAATGGAAAACGAGCTCGACGAGATCGCCGACGGGAAGCGCGAGTATGTGAAAACCCTGTCGGATTTCTACGGTCCGTTCAGCAAGGAAGTGAAGACGAAAGACAAAGCCACCGGCAAGGCGACGAACCTCGGCGAAGCCGACGAGACGCATAAATGTCCGAAATGCGGATCATCCATGGTCATCAAGCTCGGCCGATCCGGAAAGTTCCTCTCCTGTTCGAAATTCCCGGACTGCACCGGCGCGCTCACCATGGAAGGCCGCGAGATCGAGGGGCCGAAGGAGACCGGCGAACCGTGCCCGGATTGCGGAAGTCCGCTCGTGGAGCGCGAGGGACGCTACGGAAAGTTCGTTTCCTGTTCAAAATATCCGAAGTGCAAATACATCAAGAAGGATGCGGGACAGCAAAGCGGCACCGGAGTGAAATGCCCG
>CAINXS010000005.1 GCA_903854995.1 Candidatus Moraniibacteriota bacterium
CGTATGTAAAGAGTCAGGGAAAGGAGCAGGAATACCAAATGCTTCATAAAGGGCAGATCGCGATGTTGTAATACCTCGCGGCTTGCCGCGAGGATGATTTATTCGAACGGGCAAAGGCGAAACATGATCCGCCAGTCGGCGGAAAATGGTCGAGCGTCGATGGATGCCTCGTCTCTACGGCGAACCCATGCTCTCCGGCCGGAGCGAGCTCACCTATGGTTCGGATAGTCTGGTCAAGTATGTCGGATCGGGTGCGTCTATAGGGAAAAGTGGAATTTTGGTATAATGAGGGTGCGCCGATGAAAGGAGAAATCCTGCAACAATGAAAGCGACCCCCGTCCGATTTTTGAACAGGAAAATATTATTCGCACTACTGTTGGTTGCGTTTTTTTTCTGTATGCGAGTGTCTGCGGTGAAGGCGGATACTGGAATTACCTCAACCTCAATTACCACAAATGGTACTGGAAACGGGAAGGGGCAAGTTATCGGCTCCGACGGATTCTCGCGTTTTGTATTCGTAGATGACGACGGTTCTTCAAAAGATCTTACCTATGTCCGCTGTACCGATGCGGATTGCACTAATCCGGTCAAAACAACGGTTCAAAGTGGAGTAGGGACAATGTATCCAGGCAGCTATATCCTCACGTTGGGGCCAGACGGATTTGCTCGTATTTTGTATGTCAAATCTGGTTATTCTCTGTGGGTATATACGTGTCACGATGAAGATTGCTCCCCGACCGGGCCGACCGCGACGACGTCGCATCAGATTGCCGATGGGACGAACCGTCCCGGCTACTACGGCGCAGAAATAACCATAGGGCCCGACGGCTTCCCTCGAATCGCGTATTATGATGGTGCTTATAATTCGGGAAACGCGAATCACTTCGTCCGATGTTCCGACGCGGAGTGTGCGAGTTTTGTTGATACGGTCGTTGGTGGCGAAAACACATGGAGGTTTGCAGGCATTAGCTTAACGATGGGATCTGATGGCTATGCACGGATCGTCTATCCGCAAAGCGATAATACAGTTGAGTACGTCAGGTGTACTGATCAGGATTGTGCGACTTCTCCTGTTATTACTCAGATTGCAAATAATCCTGGGGATAGGGGGGTCGTAGTACGGATGGGAAGTGATGGTTTCGCGAGGATTGTATACCTAAATCAAGATAACACGTTACATTATGTGACGTGTTTTAACGATGATTGTACGGCGCCAAGCGACGTGATGGTTACGACCGATGCCTCTAGAAATGTGATGGATGGTGTCGGCTTGACAATCCGCACTGGGGATTTCGCAACCATTGCTTATTCCGGCTTTATCAATCCGCATTATCTTCATCTCGTCACTTGCACTAATATTACTTGTTCAACGTCACATAATCTTATCGTCGATACCGGATATAACAATGGAACTTATTATGCAACAGCCACTGGCGTTTCTCTCGTAGTTGACAGCGATAACTTCCCGAGAATTTTGTATTCCGATTACGATACCGGCTTGCGATATACCCATTTCACATTATCTGATCCTATTACCACACCCGCCATTAACACTGACTTTTTCACAAACGTTACTACCACCTCGGCCACTCTGAATGCCACTCTTACGAGTGATGGCGGTGAAGCCCCGACCGTCGAACTCAAATGGGGAACCCAACCGGACAGTTATCCCAATTCCTGCACGCCAGTGATCAATATTGGCAGTGCTTATTCCCGCGATATTTCTGGCCTTACTGCTAGTACTACCTATCATGTTCGAGCCTCTGCCACTAATAGTAGTGGCACAGGAAACGGAAGTGTTCAGGCTATTATACCTGGAATTGCCTCAACGTCGATTACGACGGGTGCCACTGGAGGTGGAATGGGGCAAGTCATTGGCTCCGATGGATTTTCGCGTTTCGTGTTTAATGATCAACAATCCGCTACCGACCTTACCTATGTCCGATGTACCGATGCGGATTGCACTAATCCGGTCATGAACGTGATTGAAAGCGATGCGGGAGATCCTTACCCCGGTAGCTATCTTCTCACATTGGGGCCAGACGGATTTGCTCGGATAATCTACACCAAATCTGATGATTCTCTGTGGGTATATACTTGTCACGATGAAGATTGCTCCCCGACCGGGCCGACCGCGACGACGTCGCATCAGATTGCCGATGGGACGAACCGTCCCGGCAATTACGGCATGGAAATATCCACAGGGCTTGACGGGTTTCCTCGCATCGCATATGCAGATGATCATAATGGAGATGCGAATCACTTCGTCCGATGTGCCGACGCGGAATGTGAAAACTTCGTCGATACGGTCGTTGGGGGTGAAAACACGTCTGGGATGGCAACTATCAGTCTGGCTATGGGGTTGGATGGATTCGCACGGATTGTCTATTCAAATACCATTGGCACCCTAGATTACGTCAAGTGTACTGACCCAGATTGTGCGATTTCTCCCGTCATCACGCCGGTCGCTAACGGTGATGCGGATAATCAGGCGGGATGGGACGGTGTGGCTATACGTATAGGAAGCGATGGTTATGCGCGGATCTTGTATGAAAACATGGATTATTATGGCACCAATGATGGTAAGAGCATGATACATTATGTGACATGTTCAGATGCGAATTGCACGTCACCGACTGATGTGATGGTGTCGAATAATGCAACCGAATCAATGCTCGGCTTTGCGATCCGGAGCGGGAATCTCGCGAGTATCTCCTATACCTCTCTTAATAAAGGCTGGGATTCTCCTTCTTCAGATTATATTGCTCATATTATCAATTGTGCTAATAGCGATTGTTCGATAGCGAGTGATATAACCGCAGATATTACTTATGGAGATTTCGCGACGGACGCGGGCGGCTCACTCGTCGTCGATAGTAATAATTTCCCTAGAATAGTTTATAGTCCCGCTCCGGGTTGGGCCAAAACCCTCGCCTTCAGGCGAAGGCTTCAGCATGGTATCCTAGCCTCATGACCAAAGGATACCGGACATCATCGCACAGCGTCTTCCGAATCGAGATCCATATCGTCTGGATCACGAAATATCGGTACAAGGTGCTGCAAGACGATGTCGCTGTCAGGACCCGTGATCTCATACGCCGTATCTGTACGGAGGAGAGCGCCGAAATCCTCTCCGGCGTCGTCAGTTCCGACCATATCCACATCCTCGCCTCCCTCGATCCGTCGACCTCCGTATCGAAACTGCTCCAACAGCTGAAAGGAAAGACCTCCAGACTGCTCCAGCAGGAATTCCCGCATCTCCGGAAACGC
>CAINXS010000006.1 GCA_903854995.1 Candidatus Moraniibacteriota bacterium
ACGATACCGAACGCGATAGGAAGACGCAGATCGAACCCGGTCGCGGATACGGCGCCCTCGCGCGCGAAATGGAACGGGACCAGCGTGTCGAGAAATGACAATCCGAAGGCGCGATCAAACAACAGGCTCGCGAAGTGCGCTATGACCGCGAAAACGGACAGTATCGAAATCGTCCGATGAAACTCATACGCATCCCCCCCCGAAAATACCTTCTGAAAGGCTCTCGAACTGATGACGAGGCCGAACGCTGAAGACGCGGTCAGAAGGATGAACGCGAGTATGCCTGCCGCCCGGGAGAAAAACCAGGGGAACTGCTCCGGCTTCCCGAGAATACCCGGATCGGAAAAATCCGACGCTTGCGGAATACGATCATCGGCATCCAAAGGGTCGGTGCCATTGATGACCTCTTGCCCGTCCGAGATGCCGTCACCGTCGGTATCCGCGTTGTTCGGATCCGTAAGGTACGTCGTAACCTCGCCTTCATCCGTAAGCCCGTCCGCATCGGTATCCTTCACCGCGGCGAAAACGGTGGAGGCGAGGGAGAAAAACACCGCGAGAAACAACGCGGCCACGAACGAAACCCTGACGAGACGATCAGTTTTTTTCATCATAAATATGGGGTTTCATGTATTCATTATACACCGTTTTCCCGTCCGACATAGTCATGAAAACGGCGGCACGACGATTCGTCGCGAAATCCAGTCCCCGTTCCCGTCCAAGGATGCAGACGGTCTTCGCGATCACTTCCGCACGCGATACGGTCGCGCCGACGACCGTCACGGATACCAGGTCGGTCCTGGCGCTGTTCCCGGTCCGCGGATCGATAAGATGATGTCGCGCCTCCCCCTCGACCGACCATCTCCGCCGATCCGTTCCAGATGTCGCCACCGCCATATCGTGGAGCGTAAGTAGGGCAGCTCTTCCCATTTCACCCGAAGGCTTGGCTATGTCGATTCCCCAAAAATCGTATCCGTTTTCAAGATCCGCCCCCGAAGCGTAGATATCGCCTCCCGCATCGACAAGAAAATCGGTATTCCCCCGCTCGCGCAGCATCCGGACGACCTTGTCGACCGCATACCCCTTCGCGATGCCGCCCAGGTCGATCCGGAGATCGACCGGTTTTCGGACGACGCCCGATCCCGAATCGATAACCAGTTCACCGAACCCCGAATGACGTCCGACGTCGACCCTCGACGGTACGCCGAACGATGCCGTATCGAAACTGCCGGCATACCCCGACGATTCCAGGCATTCCAGAACGGATGGGTCGAATATTCCACCGGTTTCATCATGGAGCGAGACACTCTCGGCAAGGATATGCGCCATCTCGGACGACACCCGCATTTCCGAGGACCCGTTCAAGACCGAAAGTTCGCTATCCGGACGGAAACGACTGAATCGCGTTTCCACGTCCCGAAGCACCGCGAACGAATCCTCGAGATCCCTCTTGAGATCGGCCTCACTCCTCGTTTCCGACACGATCTTCACGAAGATATCGGTTCGCATGATTTCCCCCGAAACCTCGCGTTCGACCGACCTAAACGCCTTCATACGAGTCGATGATTCCGTTCCCGTTCCTATCCGCACTCCCTTCGACATAGGTCAGATCGTCGTCGTCATGATGAAGATCGAACGCGTCCGCGACCGAGTCGCCGTCCGTATCCGTAAAATATTCCTTCTGATGGCGTTTCGGATCCGGATCGATCGCATCCACGAGACCGTCGCCGTCCGTGTCGGTCTGATATTCCACCGGTGTCACCAAAACCGTCTTCGATACCTGACGCGTTTCGTATCGGGTGACATAGGTCGTAACGGTCTTCGTCGAGGAACTTGAACCGGCGCTGAAGACGGCGGAATCATCTTCATCTTCATCTTCATCATCTTCATCTTCATCTTCATCATCTTCTTCTTCATTCTCGGCGCTGTCACCCAACACACGCGATCCGAATACCTGACTGATTGAAAGTGCTCGTGCCGGAGCGGAAACGAATCCGGATAGGCAGAAAAGAAAAAGCACGAGTACAAGAGAACCGAACTTCTGAAAACCGCTTTTCATAGGATTCATGACGTTTTGGTCGAACGCGTCGACTTGGTGGAAGAAGGCGCCACCGGGGTCGTCGTCTTCACCTGGACCGGAACGACCTCGTTCACGACCTTGGTAACCTGTTGCTGTCCCGACTTTATAAGGTCGGGCTGTCTCGCAAGGAGGTCTTCGTATTGTGCCTTGGAATCCGTCATCTGCTTGCGGAGTTTCTCGCGCTCGGCAGGAAGAGCCCCATAATACGCCCTCCGCGCCTCGTCGGAGGCCTGCAACCATGAGAGGAGGCTGGAAAGTTCCTCATTTTGCGACGCGATCCTCTTGCGCTGCTCGACGAACAGTACCGTAAACATGGCGCTCGCCAACATGACGACCGCAAATGCCACGGCTACCAACCTGATTTCCCATGATCGTTTCATAATGACTCCGATACACATTACTTTTCCGGCTCCCGGTTCCGTCGACGGAGCCTCATGAAGTTCTCGTCGATCGGACCGTTTGCGGGACGGTTTTTTTTGCCGTCACGGCGGCGGTCCCATCCTGGCCTGCCGCAGTTTTTTTCCAGCCCGATACCGATACTCCGAGATATGTTCCGAGAAGGCCTATGCGGCTATACCCCCGATAACCATCCTCATGCCCGTCGAACGCTTCATGAGACCTGATGAATGATTATTCACTGTCCAAATTATACCAGTTGATCCGCTTCCTGCGAAGATACTCTCCTCACCCTCTCGCAACGACGACCTCGGTCCGATTCGCCGCCTCCCTGCCGGACTCTTTCTCGAGTTCGATATCTTCCTCCACACTCTGATCGTTCAACGAGGAAACGGTTACGACCGAATCCCGCACATTCGGATGCCGCATCACGGGACTCGAAGGGATGACGACGAGTGCCGACAAGAACACGGCCACCGATGAGACGATTATCCGTTTCCGTATCCGATGAATAGTCTTGTCCATATCGGTACGGAATACTCATTATGAAGTCTTCGTCGTCCGGGTCGACTGCGGCGTCACCGCCTGTGCCGTGTTCGTCGCGGTCGCGCTCGGCGATGTCACTTTCGTAACGGTTGGAGCCGCCGCATTCGTCGAAGGCGTCGGGATCGTCGTAGCGGGCCGCTGGTCGGAAACACCTGCGGTTCTTGCGGCGGCTGATTCCGGGTTTCCGGCATTCGAAATGAGAACGAAAATCGACACGAACAACGCTATCGATGCGACTGCCGAAATCGTGATGATGATACGTTTCATACCGAAGAATGGATCGGGTTACCCACCGGAGAACGTTCCGATACCGACATGCTTACCGTCGTTTCGCCTGTCGCGTCCATCGGAAGTTTCACGATTCCGGCGTTCGCGGAAGATATTCGTGAGATCCATAAAATATAAGGATGATTCTATCATCCCTACTACGACCCCCCGTCCGTCATGTTTTCACTCGTATCGCAATGCCT
>CAINXS010000007.1 GCA_903854995.1 Candidatus Moraniibacteriota bacterium
AGAAAACCCATATGTTGTCCGTGTCCATGTTGGCTTGTATGTCGCTTTCATGACCATCATACCACAGGTACGAAGCGGGTCACAATTCTTCCCAGAGGTCCACCAGGTACTGCGTTCCGGTCGGAAAATACGGAGGCGGATAGTAGAGCAGGTTGTTATCGTAATACAGGTTTCGATCCGTATACCCCCAGTCGCTCCATCCGCCGGTCCATGCGAACCCGTATCGCAGATTCGTCGCTATCGCACCGAATACGGTTATGACGCTCTTATGGTCCGACGATCCGTAATTCGGCCTGCCTACCTTCCCTTTCTGGGCGATGAGCGCGGCATCGACGCGAAGATCGTCTTCGCTGTTGAGTGGGATACTGACATCCAGCTGACCGATGGCGCCGATGATATCGGAACCGTCATAGTTCGTATACCTGATATCGTTCGGGATATAAAGGGACCGATCCGGACCACTTCCAGTCAGATTTGCCGCAACCACAGTCACTTTTCGGCCGTTCACCTGCCCGGAAAGCCAGACGTCATCCTCGACGAAAATCACGCCATTGGCAGGAATGGAAAAATTTTGAGTACAGTTCGGGTAAGACGAACCGCAGCCGGTACAATTCGTTACACTCGTGTTTTTCCGCTTGTATTGCGTCACGGAATCGTTCGAAACGGTGTTCACGCGACATATGTCGTAGGTCCCATCCGTCCGAAGGATGATTCTGCGTCCCAAATCGCCGGAATCCGAGGCATCTTCCGCAAAAAATTTTCCGCGTCCGGCCTGTGCTTCGCTTTTCATAAAACTCAGGTCCCCGAGGACGCCATTGAAGTCTATGGATGAGACTGGAAACTCCCTGCCTGCCGAAAAGACGTCCGTTCTGGCCGGAACGGCCGCAGGTGGCATCTCGAGCGGACGATAGGAATCATTGGTTCCGGTCGCCGGCGGCACGTTCACATGCGTATGGACACCGAATTCTTTCTTCGTATCGGTGTGATCCTGATCGTCATACGATGTGACCGAGCTCGTAACGATATTGTGGGCATAACCGTCGAAACGGATTCCCAGATTCGAATGGACCTTCCCATACGTCTCCGTACCTTCACCGAACCGCATCACGTCGTTTGCAAGCACGGCGCTCTCGCTCCACGACGGCCGACGAAATCTGACCCTGATAGTCCTCGTCTTTCCGGGATACCGGTCCATTTCCCCGACCGACTCCACCTGCACGATTGTTGAGCCAGATGTCGGCGGCGTGACCCGGAGCCGGTAGGATCCCATGATTCCCCCGGACGGATCGGCGACGTCAACGACATAGTCGGAACCGACCCCGTATGCCGTTCCCGAGTTCCAGAACGCCTCTATCTGTTGAGCGGTACGTCCGTCGGTCTGATGGGCAAGATACCATTTGTAGAACTGAATCCCCTGCTCCGCGACCTGGAACGCCTGCTCGCGTCCCGCTACGTACGCCCCGTTCTTGATCTGCGAGGAAATGAACGTGAGAATGGAGACGAGCAGCATCGAAACGACCGTCATGATGACGAGTACATACGCAAGCACCGACCCCTTGGCTTTCGGGTTCCGTTTATCGGACATATTCGTTGAGATTCCTGAATTCTGCAATCGATTCCACGTTCGTCTCTTCCGGCGCCTTGTTCGGATTGATGTTGATGATGAGACGCACCTTCACGAGGCGCGCGTCCTGGACGGCGATGGGGGTCGAAAGCGGATTGTTCACGGTATCGCCGGGATAATTGTCGTTATAGTAGAAGAAAACCGGTTCACTCGTCTCGTTCGCGACATAGGTCGCGATGGTCGTGACAGTCTCACTAGCGGGATAAGTAACTGGCTGGGTCGCATTCGGTTCCGTCACGCCACGCTTCAGCGATCCGTTCTGGAGAAAATAATGCACCCGTTCGGTTTTTCCGTCGTTATCGATATCGAGGTAGACCTTGAGGTCAGTACCGGTTCCCGAAATGATCGGATAGCTGCCGTCATCTCCTTGCCGGATCTTCCGAAGATCCGCCACGATGCGATCAACGCCCCGCGAAGCCGCCGCCGAAGCGACTCCCGTTTCGAGGATGAACGAGTTCATTTTGTAGCTTCGCAGGAAAAGGATAGAAAAGCCACCCATCGCGACCGCCATAACGAAAACCGCCGTAACAAGCTCCACGAGGGTCATGCCCGCAAGAAACCTTCGTGCAAACCGACCGCTCCCGTTCATGTGGCTGATCGAAGGCATACTTTTTTACTCGAGGGTCAATGTTACAGCCTTGTCCTGAAGCCCCCCTCCGCTCGTGACATCCACGGAACCCGTCTCCGTCCCGTATCCGGCCATAGTCACTTCATATTGATACGTTCCCGCAGTCAAAGCAGGTATCGTCGTCGGGAAATACGCCTGACCGGAGATACCGGTCGTCACCGTCGCATCGTACCCCGCGGACGCGTTCACCAGATGAACGGAAGCGCCGGAGACCGGCTTGTCCACCGGCGTACCACCGACATCTTCCTGCCTTGTCACGGAAACCAGGAGCGAAACGACCGAGGTATTCGCGAAGATGAGTTTTTCGGTCCTGCTTTCACCCGGCTGAAGATCGAATGCCCTTTCAAGATCGGACGCTCCGGGATCGACGTGAAGGAACCGGTATCCGGCGACGCTTCCGATGTTCGAAAACACGTATCGTCCGTACGATTGGTCGGAATATTCCTTTTCGCCGCCCAACCCGGTACTCGCGGAAACCGAGAAGCCGTATATGGGAACTTCCGGGCTCGGAGCCGGGACGGTGCCGACCTGGTGCCCACCGGCAAGCGAAAATGACACGTTCGGAATCGATCCGCCGAACGTATCCTCGCTTTTGACCGTGAATGCAGACAGGTGGTCGAGCACGAACGTCTTCTGATTCACGGAACCGACGACGACCGACAGGGGTATATCGAGCGGATTGAACGCCGAATCGGGATACGGCGGATAGGTCTGCACGCCGTAGTATCCGTCCTTCGAGACGGAAATCGAATATCCGCTTCCCGGAAGCGCCCCAGGCCACGACTGGTTGCCGAACGCATCCGTCTCCGCCGACAGATCGACGTCATTCGCCGTATTCACGATATGGACGACCGCTCCCTGAACGCCATTGCCCAGGACATCCAGGACGTTCACCGAAAGAACGCCGGTATTCGAGGGCTGTTCCACGCCGTCCGGAGAGAATGTTCCCCAGGTAACGACGCGCTGGTCCCCTTCCGCCCCATCCCAGGAGATTTCCAGTCGGACACGCTTGTAGTCGGTCGGAATAGCATCGGAAGTGCCGCCAGACGCCGTTCCATCGAACGAATCGTCGACGTACTGGGCCGTCGTATGGACGGTGAACGTGGCTCCGCTCTCGGATACCGTTTCCGTCTCGATGATATCGCCCGGTGGAATACCATAGGTCCATCCACCGGCGCCGTCAGACTGCTTCGTGCCGATCGACGCGTACGGAAGGCTTCGGATCATCTCCATCCGTTCCGACGCGAGCGCGGTCGCACCAAGCTTTCGTCGGACATCGAGTATCCGTTTCGAGCCGAGAGCGAACAGCTGGTAGAACGTGAGCGCGATGACGGAAAACAGGAACAGCACCAACGCGGCCTCGATCATCGTAAAGCCATGTCTCCCCTCCGATTGCGACCGTATTGTCGATATTCCCAGCATGGTCATTTTATGTTTTGGAGAACGCTGTACATAGGGGTCAGCATCGCCACCGCGAAGAAACCCACCGCGCCGCCGATGAACAGCATGAGAACCGGCTCGATAATGGAAGACAGGTTCGCGGTAATCTGCGTCACTTCACCCTCGTAGAACTCCGCCAGACGCTCCAGCACCACTTCCGTTTTTCCAGTCTCTTCGCCGACCTCGATGATCTGCGACACGAGAATCGGAAAAAAGGCCTCGTGAGCCGCAATGACGGAACTCAATTCCTTCCCTTTCTGGACCGAATCGATCGCCTCGGCAAGCGCGTCCTTGTAGTAAACGTTGGCAAGGGTACGGGAAACGATCGAAAGCCCGTCGACGACCGAGACGCCGCTTTTGAGAAGCGAACTGTATATGCGGGCGAAACGCGCGCAGTTCACCTTGACAATGATACCGCCGACGACAGGCATGCGGACGATGACCAGATGAACGACCCTCTTCCCGGACGGAGTCGACGCGAGTATCTTTCCACCGACGACGAGGACCCCGAAAATGATCAAGCTGAGCGCCATGTTGTTTCGGAGGAAATCGGAAAGATTGATGACAAAAAGGGTCATCGGCGGCAACTCGGCCCCCATATCCTTGAACACGCCCGTGATCTTCGGAAGTATGTATGTCAGCATGATGAACCCGATGATCAGCATCGCGATGACGATGACCGACGGATACATGAGTGCCCCGCGCACCTTGCTCTTGAGGTCGTTCTCCTTTTCCAGCTGAAGGGCGAGGATGCCGAGCACCATCTCGAGGTTTCCGGACACCTCGCCGACATAGACCATGCTCGTAAACAGCTCGCTGAACACCGCCGGATATTTCGCCAACCCTTCCGAGAGGGATTTTCCGGCTTGGATATCCTCGTGCACGTCGGTCAGAATCTTCCGAAAGGTCTTGTTGCGGGTCTGGAGCGACAGACTCTTAATGGCTCGCGAAACGACAAGTCCGGAAGAGATCATCACTGCGAGATTCCGTGCGAAAACCATCTTTTCCTTGAGCGGGACGGTCTGAAAACGATCGAGGAACTTCACCTGGACCTTGGAAGCCTCTTTCACCTCCTTCGTGGATGTGAGCAGATACCCCTGCGCGCGGAGTTCCGCCGCGAGTGTCCGTTCGTCCTTCGCGACAAGCTCCCCGGCCTTGGATTCGCCCGTGGTCGCGTTCTTCGCGCTATAGATATATTTCGGCATAGGAATGTTTGTGTTCCCTTTCGTCGCCAGTATATCACATCGCCTTCCGCCATAAAAGACGAAAAAGGACTCCTCTCGGAGTCCCTTCGACGGAGCGCGATGACTATTTGAACCGGATGGTCTTCACGACATTTTCGAACGCCTGTTCCATCACCTTCATATCCGCCTCACCCAGGGAATCAGACAGCGCGGGATTGAGCGCTATCGTAAATTCATATTTGTCCGTTACGACCGTGTACGCCCGATCATCGAACTTTTGGGCCGCATGACCGCCGATCGTCACGGACGTCTGACGGTCGAAAGTCAGACCGTCTATCTTTCCGTCAACGAGACATTTTCCCCTGTTAAGACTCCGGTCACAGACCGAGACGGACATAAGTATTCCGAACTTCGACGTCGCCGTCGTTCCGTCGGATCTTCCGATTTCCTCGGAAGCGAGACCGGGTCGTTCGATCGCGACACTGAAGACCGGACCGACATCCCATGTCGTCCCGTCCGCCTCCTCGTACCAGTAGTCCTTCGGCATCAGGAGTGAAAATCCGTATTTGGCGCTCTCGTACCGTTTTGCGTTCCCGTCCGCAAGCGACAGTCCGGGAGTCGTCGGAGTCGGATTGGCGGGAGCCGTCGGTGTCGGATCAGCCTTCTCTCCGTTCACCGGGTTTTCGGTCTGGCCGGCGGGAGAAACGCCCGTTTTGGAAGGCACGCTTTTCCGATTCATGAAGTACCCTGCAACCGAGAGCACCAGAATCGTCAATGCGACAACGAAGATGATCAGCAATGTCTTGTTTTTCATAACGCGCGACAGGATTAACGGAAGCATCGAACCGAACGAGTCGACATGGTCCTACGCCGATATGATACCATACATATCGCCCATAACTAGCCTTTGAGACGGATATCGCCGAGGCTCTTTCGAAACTTCTCGTATACCACGGGTCCGTGCGGATTCGGCAGGAACACGAGCGCACCGTCGGTCGCCTCGATATGCCCACCCTCGATCGACGTTTTCGGATTCCGCATGATCTTCTCCTTCTGCCATTTCCCAAGCCATGCCTCGAACGCGTCGGAATCGGTCAATCGCTCGAGCACGCAACGCACCGACAGGGTCTTCCGGGTTTCCGCGACATGCCATGACGGCAACGCCTCCGTCGGCAGGAAGTTCGGTTTCATTCCGGCGATCCATCGGTTCCTGAGCTCGAACCGCGTGAATGCCTCCCGACCGAACAGCGGGATGAGCATGGAATATTCGTTCGCGGAATAGAGGTCCTCCGTCGGGATGACAAGATGGTCTTCCGTGACGAAATAATTGAGACAGGCGCGGTCTTTGGTATGTCCGCCGTGTCTTCGCTTGCCGAGTATGTGGAGCAATCCCGTCAGAAGCGTCCGTCCGGTCCAGATCCGCCCTGTGCGAAGCACGACGAAAAAGTCCCAATCGCTGTCATTCGCACCCTTCTTCATCGCCAGACTGCCCGTGACGCCGATCATCCGGACGAACGGAACGATGCGAAGGATCTTCGCCAGGTTCCTGACGCGACGCAGTTTCGCCACGGCGATCTTTTCGGCACGGATACGTCGTCCCACCAGGTCCTCGCGACCCGGAAGCGTGAAAAAACCGTCCCGGCCGCCGATACGGCCACGCATGTCCCGGTCGTCGAGCGCCGCCGTCACGTCGCCGAGAGACGCCGGCTCGGGCTTCGCCGACTCACGGTCTTCCACGATGAGATATTTCCAGACCTCGAACGCGGTCAATGGCCGGTCAAGCGCGTCGTGATACGCGATGGTCGCAAGGATGTTTCCGGAGAGGGACATACGACTATTCGGTTAAAAGTCCGAAGTCGAAAGTCCATACGGTCACCGACTCTCGGCTTGTGACTTGTAACTTTTTCCTTTCGACTATAAATATTTCGCGGTCGGACTCTTCTTGCACTTCTTCAGGTCCTTCGGGGTACCGGCGAAGACCAGCTCACCGCCGGCATCCCCACCGTCGGGCCCGAGCTCGATAACCCAGTCGGCATGATTGATGACATCCGTACTGTGTTCGACAACCAACACCGTGTTTCCCTTGTCCACGAGCGCGTCGAGCACGTCGAGCAATTTTCGGACATCCTCGAAATGCAACCCGGCCGTCGGTTCATCGAGGATGTAGAGCGTATTCCCGCTCGACTTCCGCGCGAGTTCGGTCGCGAGCTTCACGCGCTGCGCCTCGCCGCCGGAAAGCGTCGGCGCGGACTGGCCGAGCACGAGATAATCGAGACCGACTTCCTCGAGCGTCCGCAGTTTTTCCTCTATCTGCGGTTGATCGAGGAAGAACGTCCTGGCTTCCGATACGGTCATATCGAGCACCTGGGCAATGTTCACGCCGCGGTACGCGATGGCGAGCGTCTTCTGATTATACCGGGTTCCGCCGCAGACCTCGCACGGCGCGTACATGTCGGGAAGCAGGTACATCTCGATCTTCTTCATGCCGCCGCCCTGACACGCCTCGCAACGGCCACCCTTCATATTGAAACTGAAATGACTCGCGTCGAACCGGTCGCGTTCCGCCTCCGGCGTCGCGGCGAACAGTTCGCGAACATGATTGAATATGCCCGTATACGTCGCGGCGTTCGATCGCGGCGTCCGGCCGATCGGATCCTGGTTGACCGTGATGACCTTGTCGATATGTTCGAGTCCGTCGATATGCCCGTGTGCGCCAGGCTCTGCCTTCGCGTCGTAAAACTTCTTCGCAAGCGCCCGAGACAGGATATCGTCCACCAGGGAAGATTTTCCCGAACCGGATACGCCGGACACGGCGACGAATTTACCCAGCGGGAAATGGACGTCGACGTCGCGCAGATTGTGTTCGGTCGCGCCGATGATGGAAATGTGTTTTCCGCTCCCCTTACGCACGCCCTCTTTGTTCGATACGTTCCGCTTGCCGGAGAGGTACGCCCCCGTGGCCGATTTAGACGCGAGCAGTTTGTCCGGCGTTCCCGAGAAGATCACTTCGCCGCCGAGACGGCCGGCACCGGGACCGAAGTCGATTATATGGTCGGCACGTTTCATAATCGCCCGATCGTGTTCCACGACGACAAGCGAATTCCCGCCTTCACGAAGCTCGAGGATCGCGTCGATGAGTCGGTCAGTATCCCGGCTATGAAGTCCGACGGACGGTTCGTCGAGAACGTACAGGATGCCCGAAAGTCCGGCCCGCATCTGCGTGGAGAGACGGAGACGTTGGGCCTCGCCGCCGGAAATGGTATCGGCGCCGCGCGAAAGCGACAGGTAGCCGAGCCCGACCTTCTCTATCGCCGACAACCGTGCGTCCATCTCCCGGAAAATGAGGTCGGTCACCTTCTTCTCGCGGCTCACGTAGGTCGACGCGAGCGACTTCAGCAACGATTTCAATTCGGAGACGCCCTGTCCGGCCATGTCATGGATCGATCGCCCGCTCACGAGAACTGACAGCGGCTCCGGCCGGAGCCGTCTTCCGCCGCATTCCGGACACGGCTTCTTGTGCATGCATTCCTCGAGCTCCGCGCGAAAATGGTCGCTCCGGGCATCGCGATACTTCTGTTCGAGCAGATTGATCATTCCCGAAAAGCCGTCGTCCCCTTTCTCACCGTAGAGGATCACGTCCATCTGTTTCTTTGAAAGTTTCTTCACGGGAACGGACAGGGAGAATCGGTACCGCTTCGCGATGTCGTCGAGCACGCGGATCGGACCGTTTCCGTTCCCGCGCTCGCCGCCGGTCTTCGCTATCGGACGTATCGCCCCTTCGAGCAACGACAGTTCCTTATTCGGGATGACGAGCTCCGGATCGAATTCGAGCGTCACGCCGAGACCGGAGCAGCGCTGGCATGCGCCGTCGGGACTGTTGAATGAAAAATGACTCGGGGTAAAATCCGGCAACGCGACGCCGCAATCCTCACAGAGAAACAGGTTCAGGAAACGGCGTTCGTCCTCCCCAAAAAGAACGGTCGCCACGCCCTGACCCGCGCGGAATGCCGTTTCGAGCGAATCGAGTATGCGCTCCTTATCGGGACGCGCCGTATCGAGCATGAGACGGTCCACGACCACCTCGATCTTTTTCGGCCCGCCGCCATGCTTCGGATCTTCCCGCTCCACGTCCGCAAGCATCCGCACCTCGCCATCGATACGCACGCGAAGATACCCCTGTTCGCCCGCCATCGCGAGAACACGCGAAGGTTCCTTGCCCGCGAATGAGACCGGCTCGGCCAAAAAAACGATCGGCGTCCCATCCGGCGCGGACAGGATCTCGTCGAGTATCTGAAGCGGCGTCCGTTTCGTAAGCGGCTTACCACAGTGCGGACAATGCGGGACGCCCTCCTTGGCGAATAGCAATCGAAGGTAGTCGTACACCTCCGTCATGGTCCCGACCGTCGAACGCGGGCTTCGCGACACGCTTCGCTGGTCGATCGATATCGCGGGAATGAGATTCCGGATGGCGTCCACGTCGGGCTTGTCGAAGGCCTCCATGAAATTCCGTGCGTACGAGGAGAGAGACTCCATATACCTGCGGTTCGCTTCCGCATAGACGGTGTCGAAAACGAACGAAGACTTTCCCGATCCGGAAAGTCCCGTCACCACGACGAACGAGTCCCGCGGCACATCCGCGTTCACGTTCTTCAGATTGTTCACGCGGGCACCGCGTACCTCGATCACCGGCTTCTTTGCCGTCGCCATAGCCTGAATACCAGAGGAAAGTCGTTTTCCATACTACCCCTTTTTTCGGAAGGTGTAAAGCGTCGGCCCGGAAACGATACTCCGCGGCCAAGACGGACAAACGACATGACGATCGCAAAGGGCAGGGAGCGTATTTGAACCGGCTATCCGGCTCTCCCGACTGACCGATACGATCCGCTGAAATCTGAAAATTGAAAAAATATAGGCTCATAAAAGCCTATATTTTCCAATGAAAATGGAAATCACCGATTTGGAAGAAAATCCTTACCCCGGCGTTTTCGGTGATAGGTGATGGCAAAACGGTGCGCCTCGGCGTTGGCAAGCAGGATCTCTCGGCGATAGTCCGCAATCGACTCCCGGTCACCGATCAGACGCTCCGGTTGATGCTTCGCGTTCTTGACCACGCCTACGATCCGTATGCCGACGAACGCGTCACCGGCTTCCCCGAAGACGCGCTCCGCCACACCGTGTTGCAGAAGACTCCCGTCCACCGCGACAACGTCAGGCATAGGCCATTCACTATGTTTCAGCCTGCGTCGAAGGATCTCCTCGAGCGCCGAGAGGTCGTTACCGACATGCTTTCCACGAAGGAGAAATTTCCGATACGAATCCTTGTCCGGCGCGTTTCCGGAAAACACCGTCATGACACCGACCGACGAGCCTCCGCCGAGATGCGCGACATCGTACGCCTCGATCCGCACGCCGTTCCCGTCGCCGTCCTGCTCCCCGGAATCCCCCGCGAGCAGCGATACGTCATGAATGTGACCGAGTGCGAAAATCGTCCGCTTGATCTCGTCGGCACGTTCGAACTCAAGCTTGTCCGCGGCCGACTTCATCTCACGCGTGAGCGAGCGGACGATATCGGTCTTCTTCCCCTGGAAGAACCGTTCGATGTTGCTCACCGTCTTGCCGTATTCCTTTGCGGACATCTCGCCGACGCACACGCCCGGACACAGTCCGATCTGCCGGTTGAAGCAGGGCTTCCCGGACGGATGTCCCTCCGTTGTCGGTTGTGAGTTGTCAGTTGTACGTTGAAAAGGTTCGCAGCTGTCCCGAAACGGGAAGATCCTCCGCACGAGCTTCACCGCCTCCTTGAGCTGTCCCCCGTTCGGGAACGGACCGAAGAGCGAGCGGATCGGAGCGGTGAACTTTCCTTCCGCGAGGTCGCGCCCGCGCACGAGGAGAATCCGCGGGAATTCCTCGTCCGTCACGACGACATGGTTATAGCTCTTGTCGTCCTTCTCGAAGGTATTATAAGGCGGCTGATGTTCCTTGATGAGCCGCGATTCGAGAATGAGCGCCTCGAGTACGGAGTCGCTTGTCTTCCATGCGATATTTCGCGCGAGGCCTATCATCCGCACCAACTTCGGACCACGGGTCTCCATCAAATCCTGAGAATAATAACTCCGTACCCGGTCACGCAAAGACGTCGCCTTGCCGATATAGAGGATGTCACCCGTTTCATCCAGAAAAAAGTACACTCCCGGTTCCTCCGGCAGCGTTTTCAATTCGTCCAATCCCGCTTTCCCGTCATAGGTCGGCGTATTCATGGCGCGGCCATTGTAGGACGGATTGAGTACAGATGCAACCATAATGATATTGGAATAGTCACACAAAACCTGAAAGAGCGTCCCAGTTATCCGGGACGCTTTGCGCTGACTTCAAATCATCACGAGCCAATCTCCACGAGCCGTTCTCGGATTCGATCAAGCATCTGGTCTTTGAGTAAAGAATCCTTGAATGGGAATGCGTCTACGAGAGATTCCAAACCCCTACACCCCGCAGCGTTCTCTACGCCCCCGATTCTCTTCATGAAAAGCTCGACGGCCCGCTCATCGACGAGTTTCAGTATTTTGCTTCGGTTTTCACCCTCCGTGAATATCTTATGAATAAGCCCTGCTTCTTTATATAGAACATGTAAATCTTCCGCTACCTTGACTCTGTTTTCGAAAAAATCGAAAGCCATCGGCTCAAATATTTCTTTCCAGGTCTTCGTGTCATCTTCGTTTCCGAGAACCGCCAAATCATGCAATTCAATCATTTCCTCCATGGATTCCGGCATAGAATTCTCGGAAAGCCGGGCATGAAACAGTTCCGATCCTTTTTTCGATACATCCTCCTTGAGCCTCGAAAGAGCATCCTTTTTCAGCCCATCCGGACCTCTATCGGCTTCCGATAACTGGAAAGCCGCCACGACTTCCTTATGCAACGCATGCAAATTCTGTGCTGTTTCCCTCCACGAGGCCTCCTGGCCAATGGTCGTCAGTCGCGCCACCAAGGACCGCTCGACGTCATTACTCTCCATACCGATTGGGTCGCGGTATTCAGATAACTCCACCTTCGGAACGCTTTTCTTGCCGAATTCGAACATTCCCATACGACGTTTTCATTATACGATTATCGTGCCTTCCGATAGATATGAAACACTACGCTTCCGATTCTGAACGCTGCGGCTGCGGACCGCCCTTTCGCAACTCCTGACGCTTCCTGTGATATTTCAATAGGTCCTTCGCTCGATCGAATACGGTTTCCAGTACGGCAAGCGGGAATGCCTCTGCGATTTCCGTCAAATCCGTAATTTCTTCGCTTTCCGACGTTTCACCCTCTCCCGTCCTACGGATCCACGACAGTCGGACGTCGCGGTTCTTGTCCCAATCGATGGACAGGGTAGCCTTGTCATTCGCCAACGTATTAAAAACATTTTCCGGAGGAAAATCCTCTATGTCTTTCGCCAAATCGGAAATTTCTCTTATCCATGCGGACATGAAGCCGACCTTTTCCGCGGTAGAATATTCAAGACCGACTTCCGCGGTAATGATGCCGTCGTCCCGGACGGGTTCGGACGCACTTCGCCGCTCCGCCGAATACGTGTCCGATTCCCCACCGACAATAATCCCTCCTCCCATATCCGCCCTTGTCTCCTGATACTGCGGCTCCCGCAATAAATCACGCATTGCCTGTTCCCGCGTCGCTCCATTCATCCGCGATAACGGTTCTTCCGATTGTGGCACACTGGGCGTCGGTTTTTTCTTGAACGTCCAGAAGGCAGGGAATCTCGGATATCATATGGCATCGTTTATGATTGCTTACGCTTCTCTTTTAGAATAGCACTGGCGAATCGTATTGTGCAAAAAAATCAGAATTCCTCGCTGATCTCGAGCCGATCCACCCCATGCTCATCGAATTCCTTGCGGTACTTGCGGTAATACCATTCGACACGGTCCGGAAGCTTTCCCGTTTTCTCGGCCGTCTCGATTTCCCGGTCACTCCCATAGAGGTAAAAATCACGCTCGCCGAGCCGGCTCTCGAGCTCGAACCAGAATGTCTCGTCGTCATAATCCGCGATCGCCTCGTCCGTTGCGGACAGGATCTCCCTCGCGATGACAAGCTTCCCGTCGCGATTTTCGGCGATGCCGTCCACTTCGGCCGCCCGTGCGGCCGCGAGCAAGGGCTGAATCACCTCGGCCCAGAGCCGGTCGAGCTCCGTATCCGGCACGTCGGACGAGCGCTCGCGGACGAACCGCCCGAGCTCCACCAGAAATATGAGGTCCTTGAGTTGTTCTTTCGAAAGGGAAATATTCATACTTCAATCGACCGTTAACAACCGGAAATACTGCAAGACTGATGCCTTTTCCCCACTTTTGACGATTGTCTCCTTACTTTCGACTTTCAGGGCGGACACAGGGACCCGCCCCAACTTTCGACTTGTGACTTCAACGCATCCTACCCTTTCCGGAGCTCCCTGGCAATATGACGGCAATCCGGAATCGCCCGCGAGACCAACTCCCAGAACCGCGGCGAATGATTGAATTCCTTGAGATGGCAGAGCTCGTGAACGATGACGTAATCCGCCATACGCTCGGGTAACATGATAAGCTTCCAACTGAAAGAAAGATTCCCCTTCCCGGAACAGCTCCCCCACCGGGTTTTTTGGTCACGAACGGACACCGAGCCGTATTCGAATCCGTACATCGCGTTCCAGTGTTCCACTTTTCGCCGGACGAACGACAGGGCCTCTTTGCGCCGCATGCGATATTCCTGCCGGCCGGTATGGGGAAGAATCGTCTCCCTGCCGGCAAGCCGCTTCACCTGATCCACGACCCAGGAAGCGTGATCCGTCAGAAACCGCTCCGCGTTCCGGACGGAGGCCCGTTTCGGTACGGTCAAAACGACGCGACCGCCTTCGTCCGGCCCGGGATGGATACGAAGGGTGACACGCTTCGCCCGTGCGGACCGACGCAGCTCATACGTCAGCGTCCGCCCGTCCACTTCGATGATTTTCTTTTCGTGAGGCATGATGGGTCAGAAAACAGATAGCAGCGAACAATGAACGGAAAACGTATATCGAATCAAATATCACGACTGGGGGGTTCGAAACATGGAAACACGATCTGGTAACCACCGAGGTGATGTGTTTAGCGGACATTTTAATCCGTGTTCCGGTCGTTGTTTTCTGTTCACCGTTCTAAGCTAACTGTTCCCCGTGTAGGCGCGTATCGCTGCCGCGATCCTTTCGACCGTATCCTTGAATTTTTTCTCATCCGGCTCCAAGAGCGTCATTCGGAATCCGGTCAAATCGGTGTTGAATCCCGAAAGTGGCACGACACATACGCCGGTCGCCGCCATGAGGTACAGTACGAACCGCTTGTCCGGGGCGACACCCTCGACTTCCCGTCCGATGAAATCCCGGATTGTCGGATCTGAAATCGGCAATGACTGATCGCCGCCCAGGACCCCGTCCTCAAAGACCACGGAATAATAGAAAGAGCTTTCCGGACACGGGGCGATTACGCGGGGGATCCTTGAAAAGACCGCCCTGGCGATGTCGGCCTTTCTCCGATACCCCTCGGCGCGAAGACGGACGTGTTCGGCGAATCGGCTGTCGCCCACGATAGACGGCAGCGCCAGTTGTGGCAAGGTCGTCGAGCAGACCTCGAGCATCTTCGCGTCGACCAGGGTCTTCGCATATCGGGCGAAGACCGGGTCGCGATCCTTGTTGTACACCTCGATCCACCCGCATCGCGAGCCCGGCCACGGCACCTCCTTGGAGAGTCCGCGCATCACGATCGCCGGCACGTCCGAACCGATCACCTCGTAGAGCGGGGTCATCTTCTCGCGACCGTAGGACAACCGGGCATACGTCTCGTCTGAAACGAGAAACAATCCGTATTCCCTCGCTATGGAGACGATTTCCCTGAGCACCTGCTTGGGATACACCATTCCCGTGGGATTGTCCGGATTGATGATAAGGATTCCGGCGACAAGCGGATTATACCGGACCTTGTTGCGGATATCCTCCAGATTCGGATACCAGTTCTTCCGATGATCGAGCGTATACGTGATATGCGGCGCGCCCGCGTGCGCGGCTTCCGCGGAAGAATGCGTCGGATACGCCGGACACGGCCCGATGACCCGCGCCGACCGACGCAGATACGTGTACACGTTCGAGATCGCATCGCCGAGTCCGTTGAAGAACAGTATGTCTTCCGGATCGAGCGTCACCCCCGACTCCCGCACGCGTTCGGCGACGATGAACTTCCGGGCGGACGGGACTCCCTTGGTCGGAGAATACCCGAACGACGCATCATCGCACATCGTTTCAGCGACGATATCCTTGATCCAATCCGGGACATGCTCCCCTTTCGCGACCGGATCACCTATGTTCTCCCACACGATATCGACCCCGAGGTCGCGAAGCCGTTCCGCGACCCGGACGATGCCGCGGATCTCGTAGGTAAGCTCATCGGCGCCTTCATGGACGATGTTCGTACGCATATGATCAGAAATCAACGTGTATACCATTCATCACATCAGCTCCCTGAATCCGGAAACGACCAGATCGGCGCCGGACTCAAGCAACCTCTCCCGCGAAAGGGTCGTCGCGAGTCCCACCGCGACACATCCGGCAGCTTTCGCAGAACGGATTCCGTTCTCCGCGTCCTCTATGACGAGACAGGTATCGGGGTTGACGCCCAGCTTGGAAACGGCCAACAGGTATGGCTCGGGATGCGGCTTGCCATGAGTCACGTCGTCACCCATGACGATAACATCGAACATATCCGACAGGCCGAACCGGTCGAGCGTCGGCATCTGAACCGATAGCAACGCCGAGGTGGCCAATCCGATTTTTCCGATATCGGCACGACAGAAATCGATGAACGTACGTGCTTCGGGAACAAGCGTGAGATTGTCGTTCGCGAGCTCGAGAAAGCGCTGCCGCTTCTCAGACACGAGCCGGTCGATATCCTCCTGTCCGGTGCCGAACCGGTCCCGTATCATACGGAAGCCGTCGACGGACTTCATTCCGAAAATGTCCTCCCATGCATCAGCTGGAACAGACATGCCGTGACGGAGCGCGATTTCCCTGTTCGCCCGGAGATGAAGTCGCTCGGAATCGACGATTACCCCATCCACATCGAATACGACCGCCTGAAACGGACGCCCGAACAACGCTTCCAACTTCGCGATATTCGACATGTGTACAGTATATCATGCAAAAAAAACGGCCTTGCTTAGGCCGTTTTTTAAGATATCCGATACCGAAGGCACGCCGTCGGCTATTGCGGCAATGCGCCTTTCACGCTATCGGGCAACTTGCCCTGCATGTCCTTCATTTTTCCAAGCGTCGACTTGAGCATCTCGCACTGATCGGTGAATGTCACGTCGGACGGAACCGACAAATCAACCTCTCCGGAAGCTTCCGCACAAGTGATGTTCGGTATGTTTCCGATAGCCTGCTCCGGAGTATCGTACGACTGCTGTTCCGCCTTCCCTGCCGGACCGGCCTGCGGAAGCTGATCCTTGAGGCTTTTCGCACATTCGAGATCCATCTTCATGCCCTGCTTCGTACCATCCACCCAGGTATACATCGTCTTCCCGTCCAATATGGAAACCATCATTCCCGCAGACATCACGGTCTCGGTCCGATACCGGCCCTTCTCCGCGAACATTTTCACGGAATATTTCTTATCCGCATCGGTCCCCATGGAATATTCGCATTGCATTTTCTTTCCCGACGCAAGAGCGGCGACCCAGTCCGCCGCGCTACCTGTCGCCTGTCCCTGAGTCTGAACCTGTCCGGCACCCTGCGCCGGTCCCTGTGCCTGGTCTCCGGACGGCTCGGCGGACCTCGAACACCCCGCGAGCACGACCGCACACACCGCGAGTGCGCCGACTCCGATCTTCTGTATGTTCATACTCACTGATATTACGGATTCGCCTCCATCATACGCCATCGATAGCGTTTCCGGAAGACCCGCGTCAATGGTATACTGCGGATATACTTCCCGAAAAAAACGCATGAACCAGAAAGAATCCGGCTCGGACCCGATGGAACCACAGATAAGTCCGCTTGAGGGGTTCGCTTTTTCGGCAATCCATTCCATCGGATCTATCCCTTCACTGGTCGTCCACACATTCCTGTTCGTGGGGATTTTCGGGCTGCAGTTCCTTGGGTTCGCATTCGACCAGATCATGCTGATCCT
This sequence comes from Candidatus Moraniibacteriota bacterium, assembly GCA_903854995.1. Classification (GTDB taxonomy): domain Bacteria; phylum Patescibacteriota; class Minisyncoccia; order Moranbacterales; family UBA1568; genus JAAXTX01. The sequence continues at coordinate 17,068 of CAINXS010000007.1, forward strand.
GACGACCGTCGTCTCGCTCGAGGCGATCTGCCTTTCCATCTTCATCCAGATGTCCGTGAACCGTCAGGCGAAACATATCGAGGAAGTCCGGGAAGACGTCGAGGACATTTCCGAGGACGTGGAAGAGATCTCCAAGGACATCGACACCATACAGGAAGACGTCAAGGACATTTCCGAGGACGTCGAGGACATCTCGGAAGACGTGGAGGATATCGGCGAAGGACTTGAGAAGGACGACAAGGAGGATGCGGCCGCGCACAACGAACACCATCTCCGCCTCGCCAAGATGGAAACCGCGCTCGAAGAACTCCTTCGACAAGTCCGCGACATGGAGAAAAAATAATTGCGAGTTGGGAATTTGACGAAAGTCCCTTTCCGGCCGACCGGCCGGAAGTGTCCGTTGCTTGTCCCGTTTGTTATTTCGTCCTTCTCATATTTTTCGATACTATCGGACGTCCATGAGCTCGTATATCCTGTAATCATTTTTGACAGTGATACCATCGGTCAGCGGGATATCGATCTTATCCGATAAGCGCATCGCATACCCGTATTTTTTCGCAAGACGCTCAACGTCCGACAGTGAGGCGTAACTTCCGGTCCCAAGAAGAAGCTTCCCGGACGGATTCAGCCGCTCACGGGCACCGACAAAGTACTTCTCGAGGCTCTCATACCGATAATCGAATCCCGATCTTAACAGCATCTCCTCATCGGGATTCTCGCCACGATTGAAAGGATGGTTCCAGAATAGGAAATCGTACCGCTCTCCCTGCGGAATCGGTTCGTACATATCCCCGCAATGACATTCCGCGGAGATCCCCGTTTTCCTTGAAATTCAGTTCCGCGTTCCGGACCGCATCCGGGTTGATGTCCGTAGCGGTCATGGTCGCGCCGTTTTTCGCGCAGAAAAAAGCGACGACGCCCGTTCCGGTCCCGATTTCCAATACTTTCCCCTTGCCGACGATGTTCGAGACGGCCTTGGCGAACCATCCGCTATCGGTAAAATACGCCGGAGAAAACACGTTCGGAAGGATAAGTATCCCGGTTCCTTCGACCTCCGTCACATATTCCTCCTTGTGTGTCGCTATCCTGCCGAAGATAGTCCGCACTTCCCTCTCCCACTCGGCTCTTGTTGTCATACGATCGAGTCCTTGAAACCACTGCCCGATCAGCCCTCTTTTCCTCGTCTAATGTGCCGCCAGATATATAAGAAAACGCACTTTTTCATTCTATGCAATTTTTTTCCTCCGTTTCAAGAAAAGAAACGATCCACTTCCCATGATCAAAACCCCGACAAGAATCACGATCGTCTTCCGGTCAAAATACGACTCCCGGGAATCGCCGGCACCATCGGACGCCTTGATATCGAATCCCTTCACCGGACTCGGGGCACTTTTAAGTTTCTTCCCGGAATCATATGCCACGACATACGCTTTGTGCGCTCCCGGCTCCAGAAAGACGTCTTTCTGAGAGTGATCGTAGTTCCAAAACCCGTTCCCGTCCACTCGGATCCGTTTGACCAGCTTCGTGTCGGAATGGACGATCAGTACGATATCGGAATCCGGCGTCCCTGTCCCTTGGAAACGGATGAAGCCGTCCCTGAGGAAAGGAATGACATCGGTAATCGTCGGAGCGGTCATATCAGACGATTCCGTCGCCTCATCGAGCGCGCGAAGTATGACATCGCGATCCGATAGGGACGACCCGTCTCCGTCGGAAGCGCTCGACATACCGTTATCGGACGATACCTGCCCGATTACTGAACCGGACATCCATCGGGCGACAGCCGTAACAGGACTTCTGTGTCGATTCGAGCCGCTATCATCGTCATCATCATCGTCATCGTCGGAATCTGCAGTCAAATCACCGGAATCTTCATGCCCGGCTTCCGGACACGAGAGATTCAGGGAGGCGTTCGAGTCATCACAATCCCCCGCGACCGGAACATATCCGGCAGGCATACCACAGGCCCGGACGGATTCATCGGCATCGCCGTACCCGTCACCGTCCAGATCCCTGTAATACGGCGTGGTCGGATCGTTCGCGTCAACGTCGTTCTCGTCGCAGTCCCCCGAGAAACCGGCATATCCCGTCGGCGGCTCGACCTGGCAGGCTTCAATGGCGGAAGCGAACGTCCCATATCCGTCTCCGTCGGCGTCGGCATAGAACGCACGTTCGGAATGGATGGACGCATCCGAATCATCGCAGTCATCCGACGCGGAATATCCGTCGGCATCGGCATCCGTACAACTGTCGGATCCGTCGCAATCGAACGAGAACGTATAGAGATAGACCGTTCCGGGGGGCATACCACCCTCCTCTCCCCCCGTCGATTCATCGATCACGAAATCCGTCGAATAGGCAGCGATATCGATATCATCGGAGACGATGGCGACGTTCTCGCCGTCGCGATTGCCTTCCCTCGGATCGGCCGGCGTTCCGTCCGGTCGGGCAAGCTTATGAAGAGTGATCCTGTTCGGCGTTTTCATTCCGAACGGGAGACGGATGGTCACCGGCGTATACCCGTCACCGAACGTCGCCCCGTCATGCGTACCGTCGAGCTTCCGAGACAGTACGAAGACCGAGTATTCCCCGGATCCGTTCCGGATAGCATAGGAAGCGATGAGCGGAACAAGCTCCCCTTCACGAAGATAAGAAGGAGTCGAATCGACGGAAACGGACACCATGTCCGACCCGACCGCATACCGGTTCCGAAGCATAAGCGCGAGCCATCCCGGTTGCGGCCTGAATCCGCCCTGTTCCGGCATCGTATGCGACGTCCACCATATGCCGCCCTGAAGGGCGTGATAGTTCTGATACCCATATCCCTTCAGACTGGAATACAACCAGGCATCGAGAGCGGAAACTCCCATGGCAAGCGACTTCCCGTATCTCTCGTCAACCTCCGTTCCGGCCCCTGACCAATACCCGCTTGGACCGCCCTCGTACGCGACCAGTCCGTAGTCCGCAAGGCTTTCCGACCGGAACGTGTCACGGACGGAAGCCGCTTCGTCAATCAGCTGTCGTACCGTGGAACTCACCACGGGACCGACAAGCGTCTCCTGGACACCATGATCGTTAAAGGTGCTCGATCCGGTATCGCCAGTCTCCCACTTCGGACCGACATAGTTCGCATGCCCGAGATACGACGCGATATCGTTATGCAGCATGGCCTGTTCCCCGTATGAAGTCTGTCCATACGTATTGGCTATATAATTCCCGCCAAGCACCAGTTTGATCTTCGAACCGAGCCCGTAATCGGACCATTCGTCCGTCCGCATGACATATTCTCCGAACATGTACTGAGCGAACAGTCCGTATTCCTTGCCTCCGTAATTTATCGATCCCGGCTGACTGAATCCGTTCCAGCCGTAGCCGCCCGCTCCCTGATGCCAGGTCTCGTTCCCATACTCCAGGAGTATCTCACGGAACTCGCTCGTCCACGGCGTTCCATTCCCCTGCCTCTGAACATACCGCTTGTACGCGTACGGCTTCGACTCCGGGGTATCGGACGACGGATCATACGGGACGCCGAGATATTCCACGATCGCCTCAAAATCGATCTCGGTATATTCCTCCGGAACCGTTATCCAGGGAACGACCCTCTCGTCCGGAGAACCTCCGGTCGCATAGGCCCATCGGATGCTTTGTGCTATCGTCAACGCGTTTCCGGATCCTATATCGCCGGTCGTAGAGTTGAATGACCCGTTGGGATAGTTTCCCAGGACGGAATCGACGCTCGAATCGTCATACTGGACGGGATAGAAACGGACGGTCGGCTTCTTCCCGTTTTCTGGAACCGATGCGAGAACCGGCGTGAGCGAATTCTTATGCGGACCGAACGGCTGGTATCCGTGAACTTCGTCGTACGTATATATGAGCCAATTGTCCACATAGAGCGTCCCCGGGCCCGAGAAATTCAGAGTGTGAGCGATTATCCCGGGACCGGAAGGATACTCCGGCGCCACGAAGTCGTATGTATATTTTTTCCACTCCCCCGTCACCGTCCACGGCTCTTCCTGATTGGCTCCGGAATAGTACGTAGCCCCGCTTCCCTCCTCGAACGCGAATCGTACATGGCCGCCGTCCGAAAGCCCGTCCTGCCGCATCCAGGCTTCGACCCGGTATGTATCGCCCGGATGCAGCTGGGAATACCACATGTCGTCCGGATTGCTTCCTTCATAGACGTACTGGCCGAATTTTACGGTTCCCGACTGTGTCGCCTCGACCCTGAGACAGGTCTCTCCCGGATCATCGATGGCGAACGTATCGGGAATAGGGCCCGGATGGGAAACGAGACGTCCGGTCGCACCATCAGCCCAGAAGAGGTTCATTCCGGGATGATCGGCATCCCGATAGGGAAGCAGCCGCGAATCCATCCGATCCGCCGGCATATATGGGGTCTCAAAATGCATGAGGACATAATCGCCGTATCTGAGACCGATCTCGCGATCGATATAGATCCTCCGTTCACCGCCCTCCGACTCATCGACAAAGAAGCCTCCGCCGGGAAGGTCTCCGTTCGGCTCCGGAATGGTCGCCTCGCCGAGAAATACGACATGGTCGGCAGACGAGACGTCCCGCATATTGTCACCCGACGTCCCGAAAACCGGGCCGTCATCCGCATCGACAAGCCGATAGAACCTCAGACTGGCCCCATTCAGGAATCCAGCGGACCTGGTCTCGTATGCCGGGATTCCGCCATTGAAGTCCCATTCCATCCACCGGTAGCCGTTCTCGACTCCCGTGCGTTCGACGCGCTCGATAGACCTGAGAGAGGCGGGTTCGAACCCGCTGTTCCATACGAGATTATTCTTCGCGAAATTCGTTCCGCCGGCGATGGAACTCAGGTCGGCTCCGATCCCCTCGATATCGGACGATACCACGTCCGTCCCGATCGTGATTTCCGCTCCGACTCCGGGACTGACGTCCGGATCGGCGTCGTCGCCGTCGCCGGTAGATGACACATACCCCTCAGGAATCCCGCCTTCACAAATCGGAAGTTCGGTCTCATACACCCCGTATCCGTCGCCGTCGCCGTCAAGATAATATTTCCTAGGATAAGCATCCGGATCGGCGTCGTCGCAATCGCCTCCGACCACGGCATATCCTTCGGGCGTCGGGGTCGAAAGTCCTCCACAGATTCGCTGGACGGTTCCGTCCAGCCCGTATCCGTCGGCGTCCAAGTCGGAGTAGAACGTACGGTAATAGACATTCTCGTCGGACGGATCGCAATCATCGGCATTCGATGCGTATCCCGAAGGTATCCCGCAGGAATCCGCCGTCTTTGACGGGTCACCATACTCATCCCCGTCCGTATCGTCATAGTACGTCGTAACCTCAAACACCTCCGCGTCCCGGTCATTGCAGTCATCCGCGAAGGCGTGTCCGTCGGCGTCCTGATCCGCCTCTCCGGTGAAGACGGCGAGAATGGGACGGGTGGCCATCTTCCAGAGATTGCGGATACCCTCGTCATCGTTCGGATTCGACAAGAAGTCCCATGCCGAGGAAAGGCCCTCCGTGACAAGGCTCGTGAAGGTCTCGATGAGACCGGATTCCGTATCCGACTTTCCCGTGATCTCCTGCCCATCGCAGCCGCCGAATCCCGATTCCCAGGTCGAAGGACAGGCTCCGATACCGAGGGAAAGAGAGTCTTCGACATAAAAGGACGACGTGATAGTGCCGCCGCCGTCGTTAAGGGAAAGGAACGCCCCGATACGGGAGTCGTTTCCGACGACGTCTCCGGCGACATAACTGTCGGAAATGTCGCCCCCGTGATTTTCCGCGACGAATCCGCCCGCCATCCAGTTTCCGGTCGAAGTCACCGTGACGTCGGTATAGCAGTTCGAGATATCGGACCAGTTGACGGCCGCGAGACCGGCGGGGCGGGTTCCGGTGACCGTTCCGGTGACATACACGTTCTCGACAGGCTCGTTCGTCTGCAGGACATTCGCGAGTCCTCCGACGAAACCTCCCGTCATGTCGACGTCTTCGAGACCGAGATTGCGGATATGACCGGTATGATAGTCGGTAAAGCCGAAGAATCCGGCGTCGGCCGTCCGATCGATATGAAGATTCGAGATGACATGCCCCATACCGTCGAACGAACCCGTGAACGGCTCGGTACGGCTCGGTCCGATGGGCTCGAAGCCGTCTCCGCCGTTCCAGGTCTCGGTTTCGGACGCGTCGATATCGGCGCCGAGCTCGTAATCGGCGGAGCGCGTATCCTCGGTACCGTTGATACAGGCGAGCTCCCTGAGCGTCATGATGACATACGGATCATCCTCGGTTCCCGACCCGTCGAAACTTCCGGGATACAGGTCGCCGTCCGCGTCGTCGCAGTCACCGACGTTCGCGGCATATCCGGTCGGAGCCGAAGGACCCAGGCCGCCGCAGACCCGCGTCGTCGGGGAAGAAACGCCGAATCCGTCGTCATCCGCGTCGGAATAGAAGACGGTATACATGAAAGCGGCATCATCAGCGTCATCGCAGTCGGTTCCGTCCGCCACATACCTTTCCGGAGCGGTCGTCGACGGACCGCCGCAGACAGACACGGATTCCGAAACGTCGCCGTATCCGTCATCATCGGTGTCGAGGAAGAACGAGTGGGGATGTATCGTCTCGTCGGTATCGTCGCAATCGTCGGAGGTGGGGGCGTATCCGTCCGGCGCGTCAGCCATACCACAAGCCAAGACCGGTCCCTCGCCTATTCCATACCCGTCGCCATCGCCATCCGGATAAAATTCCGTAACCTCAAACACCTCCGCGTCCCGGTCATTGCAGTCATCCGCGAAGGCGTGTCCGTCGGCGTCCTGATCCGCCTCTCCGGTGAAGACGGCGAGAATGGGACGGGTGGCCATCTTCC
>CAINXS010000008.1 GCA_903854995.1 Candidatus Moraniibacteriota bacterium
TGAGCATCTTCACGGCTTGCCAGCGCACCTTCGGGATATTCGGATTCGAGGTGTATGCCATATCTTTGCATTAAACAGGTCAGTCTAGCAGGTGATGCAAAGGTATTGAAACATTACGCGACCTTGACACATTTTTCCTCTCCTGTTACGATGGAATCACTTGGTAGGAAAGTCCGCTCTAGAGGACTCTTCAGTCGGAGGTTAAAGGAAAAACGCGCAGAAGCGCGGGTTTCCTCGTTACGTTTCTCTTTTTTCCTCGAAGAGAATGTTTCTCGTCCGTACGGGTGGCACAATTTCATAAATAACCGCAACCATCAGTTACTGCTTGTTTTATCGACGGCCCCGCCGAAACAGCAAGAAGTGACGATGGCAATTTTCGTATGTCTCAGACGAAGTCCGCGCTCCGGGTCAAGGAACACGTCAGTTCCCACTCGTCGCTCTCCAAGCGGAAGTTCTTCCGCGATCAGGTGCTCGTATCGCTACCGAACCTGATCGAGATCCAGACCGACTCATACGAATGGTTCTGGGAGAAGGGCATAAAGGAACTGTTCGACGAGGTGAACCCGATCGCCGACTTCACGGGCAAGGATATCGAGCTCTCGCTGACCGATTACTACCTCGATGAGCCGAAGTACGATCCCGAGACCGCGAAGGGTAAGAACATTTCCTACGAGGCGCCGCTGCGCGCCAAGGCGACGTTGGTCCTCAAGAAGACCGGCGAGGTGAAGGAACAGGAGATCTATCTCGGCGACTTCCCGATCATGACCGAGCGGGGCACGTTCATCATCAACGGCGTCGAGCGCGTCGTGGTTTCCCAGCTGATCCGCAGCCCAGGGGTGTTTTTCACGATGGAGTTCAACAAGGGCAAGCGGCTGTTCGGCGCGAAGGTCATACCGAACCGCGGCGCATGGCTCGAGATCGAGACCGATCTCGACGGCGTGCTGTCCGTAAAGATCGACCGCAAGCGCAAACTTCCGGTGACGACACTTCTGCGCGCGTTCGGATTCGACGACAAGAAGATCAACGACTCGTTCGGCGATATCGATACCGGGGCTGTCCGATTCCTCGAGACGACGTTCGCGAAGGACGCGACGCAGAACCGGGGCGAGGCGTATCGCGAGGTATACAAACGCATCCGCCCGGGCGATCTGGCGACCGAGGAGAACGCGCGGCAGATGATCGACTCGATGTTCTTCGATTTCGAACGCTATGACTTCGGTACCGTCGGACGATACCGCCTCAACCAGCGCCTCGAGGTCGAGCGCGACAATGTCGAGGAGAACCGTATCCTCAATCCCGAAGACCTCGTGCTCATCATCCGTGAGATCATCCGACTCAACAACGACCCGGCATCCAAGCCGGACGATATCGACCACCTCGGCAACCGGCGCGTCCGGGCCGTGGGCGAACTCATTCAGAACAAACTCAGAGTCGGTATCTACCGCATGGTCCGCAACGTGAAGGACCGCATGTCGACATGCGATATCACGACGGTCGTTCCGGGACAGCTGGTGAACCCGCGACCGGTGGCGGCGGCGGTGAAGGAGTTCTTCTCAAGCTCGCAGCTCTCGCAGTTCATGGACCAGGTGAACCCGCTCGCCGAGCTCGAACACAAGCGCCGACTTTCCGCGATGGGTCCGGGCGGACTTACCCGTGAGCGTGCCGGATTCGAGGTCCGCGACGTGCACCATTCCCATTACGGACGCATCTGCCCGGTGGAAACGCCGGAAGGACCGAATATCGGTCTTGTCGGACACCTCGCGACGTATGCCCGGGTGAACGAATACGGTTTCCTCGAAACCCCGTATCTTCTGGTGAAAAAGGAAGTTCCGGCCGAGAAGGAGGCCCTGCTCAACCGGATCCTTGCCGAGGGTATTTCCGGCATCGCGAAGAAAGGAGAGAAGATCTCCGACGAAAAGACGGCCGAGGCCGTGGCCAAGGCGAAGAAGGGTGAGTCGGTGGCCGTCCGTCCGTACGTCACGCTCGACATCGAATATATCAACGCCATCGTCGAGGACCGCAAGGCGATCGCCCATGCCGGCATCAAGCTGGATGCGCATCGCAACATCATCGAGGATTCCGTCGAGGCCCGCGTGAAGGGGGAGCCGGGTATGGCCGATGTGGACGAGCTCGACCTCGTCGACGTCTCGGCGAAGCAGTGTATCTCGACGGCGACGGCACTCATTCCGTTCCTCGAGCACGATGACGCGAACCGCGCGCTCATGGGTTCGAACATGCAACGGCAGGCCGTGTCCTGTATCGTTCCGGCCGCGCCGATCGTCGGCACCGGTATCGAAGACAAGGCGGCGAAGGACTCGGGTCAGGCGGTCGTGGCCGCCCGCGACGGCGAGGTGGTCATCGCCGACGGGACACGCGTCGTCGTACGCGAACCGGCTCCGGCAGGCTCGAAGAAGGAGTACTTCGATCGCGAATACAAACTCCTTTCCTTCGCGAAGTCCAACTCGTTCACCAGCATGAACCAGGTCCCGCGCGTGCTGAAAGGTCAGACCGTGAAGAAGGGCGACCTCATCGCGGACGGTTCCTCGACCGATCACGGAGAACTCGCGCTCGGACAGAACATGCTCGTGGCGTTCGTGCCGTGGGAGGGTTTCAACTACGAGGACGCGATCATCATGTCCGAACGCGTCATCCAGGCGGACCGCTTCAGCTCGGTGCATATCGAGGACTTCTCGATCGATGTCCGTGATACGAAGCTCGGTCCGGAGGTCGTCACCCGCGATATCCCGAACATCGGAGAGGACCGGCTGAAGAACCTCGACGAGACGGGCATCATCCGTATCGGTGCCGAGGTTTCCTCGGGCGACATCCTTACCGGAAAGATCACCCCGAAGGGCGAAGGCGACCTGACGGCTGAAGAGCGGTTGCTCCGCGTCATCTTCGGCGAGAAGTCCCGCGACGTGAAGGATTCCTCCCTGTATCTGCCGCACGGCGAGCGCGGGAAGGTCGTCGATATCCGCGTGTTCTCGCGCGAGAAGGGCGACAAGCTCCCGATGGGGGTCTTCGAGCAGATCCAGGTGTCGGTCGCGCAGATCCGCAAACTTTCCGTCGGCGACAAGCTGGCCGGACGGCACGGAAACAAGGGTGTCATCTCTCACATCGCTCCGGCCGAGGACATGCCGTATCTCCCGGACGGGACCCCGGTCGACGTGATCCTGAACCCGCTCGGTGTCGCATCCCGTATGAACATCGGTCAGATCCTCGAGACGCACCTCGGATGGGCGGCGTCGAAACTCGGGTATACCGTGGCGAGCCCGGCGCTCGACGGCGTTTCCGAAGAAGATATCAAAGAGGAGCTGCGAAAGGCGGGCCTTCCGGAAAACGGGAAGATCAGGCTCATCGATGGAAAGACGGGTGTTCCGTTCGACAACGAGTCGACCGTCGGTATCATGTACATCCTGAAGCTGAACCACCTCGTGGAAGACAAACTCCACATGCGCTCTATCGGTCCGTACTCGCTCATCACCCAGCAGCCGCTCGGCGGAAAGGCGCAGTTCGGCGGTCAGCGCTTCGGAGAAATGGAAGTGTGGGCGCTCGAAGGGTACGGCGCGGCATACACGCTGCAGGAAATGCTTACCATCAAATCGGACGATGTGCTTGGAAGGTCGAAGGCATACGAGTCCATCATCAAGGGCGAGCCGATCAGAAGTCCGAATATTCCCGCCTCGTTCCACGTGCTCGTCAACGAGCTCAAGGGACTCTGTCTCAACGTGGAGCTCAAGGGCGCTAAGACGATAGACGAGGACGGCGAAGGGACGGAACCCGCGGAGGAACGGAACTTCGGGGACCTTTGAGCCGGCATAACGGACTTCTAACGCCACTACACCTATGACTACGGACAACATCACGAAAGTCAGTGACTTCAGCAGCGTCAAACTGACGCTCGCCAGCCCGGATCAGATCCTCGAATGGTCGACCGGCGAAATCACCAAGCCGGAGACCATCAACTACCGCACGCAACGCTACGAACCGGACGGGCTTTTCTGCGAACGGATCTTCGGTCCCGCCAAGGACTGGGAGTGCTACTGCGGCAAGTACAAGCGGATCCGCTACAAGGGGATCGTCTGCGACAAATGCGGCGTCGAGGTGACGCGTGCCATCGTCCGTCGCGAGCGGATGGGCCATATCAAGCTCGCGACGCCGGTCTCGCACATCTGGTATCTCCGCGGCGTTCCGTCGAAGATCGGACTCGTCCTCGGCATCTCGCCGCAGGACCTCGAGCGCGTGATCTATTTCTCCTCGTATATCGTCACGGAAGTGAACGAAGGACTCAAGGAGAAGTCGCTGAAGGAACTCGAGACCGAGTACAAGACGAAACAGAAGGAGCTTAAGGATTCCGACGAAGGTCTCGACAGTCTGCGCGAGCAGTACAAGACGACGAAGGACGAGCTCCGAAGCCTGACCCCGTACCGTATCCTTTCCGAAATCGAGTATTTCAATCTCTCGTCGCGCTTCGGCCAGGTCTTTTCCGCCGGCATCGGCGCCGAGGCAGTCCGAAAGATTCTCGAGAAGATCGACATTCAGGCGATGCTCGTGTCGCTCCGCGCGGAACTCGAGGCGGGGGAATCCTCCGACCCGAAGAAGCTCTTGCAGCGGCTCAAAGTGTTCCAGGGATTCCAGAAGGCGGACCTGCATCTCGAGTGGATGCTCCCGACCGTCATTCCGGTCATTCCGCCGGATCTCCGGCCGATGGTCGCGCTCGACGGCGGCCGTTTCGCGACGTCCGACCTCAACGACCTGTATCGCCGCATCATCAACCGCAACAACCGGCTGAAGAAACTCCTGTCGATCGGTGCGCCCGAGGTCATCACCCGCAACGAGAAGCGCATGCTGCAAGAGGCCGTGGACGCGCTTTTCGACAACAGTGCCCGCCGCGGTCAGGCCAGCGCCGCCGCATCGACCGGACAGCGACGTCCGCTCCGTTCGCTTGCCGACGCGCTCAAGGGGAAGCAGGGTCGTTTCCGTCAGAACCTTCTCGGAAAGCGCGTCGACTATTCGGGACGCTCCGTCATCGTCGTCGGTCCGAAACTCAAGCTTCACCAGGCCGGTCTTCCGAAGAAGATGGCGCTCGAACTCTTCAAGCCGTTCATCATCCAGAAGCTCATCGAGCGCGAGGACGCGCACAATGTCCGTACCGCCGGCCGTATGGTCGACGCGGAAGCGGAAGAGGCGTACGAGATCCTCGACCAGATCATCGAGCACCATTATGTGCTCTTGAACCGGGCACCGACGCTTCATCGTCTCTCCATTCAGGCGTTCCAGCCGGTACTCATCGAAGGTAAGGCTATCCGCCTCCACCCGATGGTGTGCGCCGCGTTCAACGCCGACTTCGACGGAGACCAGATGGCGGTTCACGTGCCGCTCACCGATCAGGCGCGTTGGGAAAGCGCGAACATGATGCTTTCCGCGAAAAACCTCCTGAAGCCGGCGTCCGGCGATCCGATCGTGTCCGCGACGCTCGACATGGTGCTCGGCGTTTATTACCTGACGCACCTCAAACAGGGAGCAAAGGGGGAGGGTAAGGCGTTCGCGACCATGGACGAGGTCATTTTCGCGTACCAGAGCGGGCTTATTGCCGTCAACGCGAAGATCAAGCTCCGATGGAACGGGGAAATGATCGAGACGTCCGCTGGACGCGTCCTCTTCAACGATATCCTGCCGGAGCACCTTCGTTTCATGAACGAGGAGTTCGTGAAGAAGAGCCTGAACGGCGTCATGGCCCGTATGCTCGAGGAAGCGGGACAGGAAGAGACGGCGAAGTTCGCCGATCGGCTGAAGGACCTCGGATTCAAGTCCGTCACGCTTTCCGGTATCAGCTGGGGCATGGACGATCTCAAGGTTCCGGTCGAGAAGACGGCCATCATGGCCGATGCCGAGACCAAGGTCGTCGAGGTGAA
>CAINXS010000009.1 GCA_903854995.1 Candidatus Moraniibacteriota bacterium
GTCCGTGACAGTCGTCGTACGTGGCGGGTCGTGAGGGAAAGTCTTTCCGCTCCTTCCTTTTGAGAGAGCTTTCCGTCCCGTATCCGCTGCAGGATTTCCGCATACCTCGCTTCTTTCCGTGACATAATGACGGACCCCAATTTCTTTACGAGCGAACAGCTCGTGGCGTTGATGAGAAGATTTTTCCGTTTTTCCGTGGGCGAGGGTGAACAGGTGGCAGAAGGGTGCATCATCCTTCCTCAAAAGGGAAAAAAGAACCGCAAGATCTTCACGGATGGTGATGTAGAACTGATTCCGGTAAACATCGTCCTGTCCGGGAAGAAATTGCTCGGTTATCATGTCGATCGGATATCGCGCATGTGCCTTATGTCCAAAAAGAAGAACATACTCCGCGCCGTCCGAAGTTCGGATGGTCGGTTTACGGTTACTGCCGAGAAAAAGGACGGAGCCGGAAAACAATATGTTCTCACAAGCGGGCCGAAAAGAAAAAGAGAAAGGGATCGGTCCTCGTATTTCATCAGTTAGGGACATTCCGCGCAACGCGCGAACGATGGAGGGTGCTGGAGCAAAACCGGCACCCTTTTCGCATCAGGAAATATTAAAAACGAAAACCCCGTTGCGGAGGCCGGATGAGTCGCTTCCTGTGTGCGTCAAAAAGAATAGGTGCTCATTTATAAAACGAAAAACCCCGTTGCGGAGGCCGGATGTATGCCAAATAGCGTGTGGGATAGATAACCGTTGATTCAATGCATGAAAACGAAAACCCCCAATGCGGGGGCGCGTATGAATCCCATGATAAGCGATTGTCGGAAAAAAATGCTTTTCCCTGAAAGGCCAGGTGGGTTTCATTGTATTCAACGCCCCGTTCTGGAGGTCTTCGAAGACAGTATAACACAAAGACAGACAACAAATAACAGATAACAGGTAGCAGGTAGAAGGGAACGGGAACAGGGGTTGTTACATGGAACAGATAACAGGTGGCAGGGATTACGGTTAAGAGGTCGGAATTTCAAATATGTGTACGCGTCAATCCGTAAATAGGAAGCGAGTCCGGGATTCCTCGTCATATGTTATGTGCTCTTTGCAAACCGATTATGGTTCACTGGCCTTTTTGACCCGCGGGCGGTTCGGTGATACCATAAAAGCGTTTTAATGCGCTTTTCTTATGGATACCGAACGAATCAGGGCTATCGAGGAAGAAGGGAAGAAAGCGTTCGCGGAAGCGGACTCCGAAGAATCGCTTCGCGAGCTCGAGGTTCGGTTTTTGGGGAGAAAGAGCGAGCTTACGGGGATCCTCAAGGGGCTCAAAGATCTCGATGCCGAAGAGAAACGGACGGTCGGTCCGCTCGTACAGGGTGTTCGCGTGGCGCTTTCGGAAGCGTTCTCGGCGGCGGCTGAACGCATCGCACGCGAAGGCCGCGATTGGGAGGCTGAGCGGATCGACGTAACGGCGCCCGGCGTTTCGGACCCGATGGGTCATCTGCACCCGATTACCTCGCTAATCCACGAAATCGAGGACATATTTACGGGAATGGGATTCGGGATCGCCGACGGCCCGGATGTTGAAAGTGATTTCTATAATTTCGAGGCGCTGAATTTTCCGGCCGATCATCCGGCACGTGACATGCAAGACACCTTTTGGGTGGACAGCGACGGGTTGGATACCCGCTACGTGCTTCGTACGCATACGTCTCCGGTACAGGTCAGGTATATGGAAACGCATACGCCGCCGTTCCGCATCATCGTTCCCGGTAGGACGTTCCGGTGCGAATCGACGGATGCGACCCATGAACACACGTTCCATCAGTTCGAGAGCCTGGTCGTCGGCGAGACCGGAAGCGTGACCGTGGGACACCTGAAGCGCGTCGCAGAAACGTTCTTTTCCGAATTCTTCGGCCGTTCGATCACCGTGCGGCTTCGCCCGAGTTATTTCCCGTTCGTAGAGCCCGGTTTCGAATTCGACATTTCCTGTGTATTCTGCGGCGGGAAGGGCTGTCCGGCGTGCAAGAACGTCGGATGGTTGGAAATCGGAGGGGCGGGGATGGTGCAGCAGAAGGTGTTCGAGGCGGCGGGATACCCTCGTGGCAAGTATCAGGGTTTCGCATGGGGATTCGGACTCGAACGTCTCGCGATGATGAAATTCCGTATCCCTGATACCCGCATGTTCATGAGCGGTGACCTCCGATTTATAAGGCAATTTTAGATGAGCTTCGGAAGCTGAATAAGTTGCGAGAGCTTCGATAGCTTAAGGGAACGGGGAAGAAGAAAAGCTGCAGAATCTTCGGAAGCCGCAAAAGCTTCCTAAGAGAAAATTTATGAAGCACGCGAAGCTTTAAAAAAGCTAATGAGGCTTGATATGTTACACAGTTACAAGGAGTTGATCGTCTGGCAGAGAGCTATGGAATTGGTCACTGAGACATATGATGTGACGGAAGAGTTTCCGAAAGAGGAGGTGTACGGGTTGGTATCGCAGATGCGTCGGGCCGCAGTATCCATTCCGTCCAATATCGCGGAGGGGAGGTACCGGGGGACGAAAAATGAATTCATCCAGTTCTTAAGGATAGCGCTCGGTTCGACCGGAGAATTGGAAACACAAGTGGAAATCGCGAAGATGCTCCCGAAGACGAAGAAGCTCGATTTCAAGAGGTCGGAGTGTCTTCTATCGGAAACCGGCCGAATGCTCAGAAGTATGATCAGAAAACTTAATCCGAAATCGGAGGAAGCTTAGGAAGCTTGACGAAGCTAATGAAGCTAATGACGCGCATTTATGAAATTTTCCTACAACCTGCTCAGACAGTTGTCCGGAACAAAGAAGACCGCCGAGCAGCTCGCAGAGCTCATCATGTTTCATTCGTTCGAGGTCGAATCCGTCGAGTCGTTCGCACACGGACTCGAGGGTGTCGTGGTCGGCCGGGTGGAATCGGTCGAATCGCATCCTGATGCCGACCGCTTGCGCGTGACGACGGTCGTGACCGAAGAAGGAGGACCTGTTCGGACCATCGTCTGCGGGGCGCCGAACGTCGCGGTCGGACAGAAGGTCGCCGTCGCTTTGCCTCAAGCCTCGCTCTCTGGCGGTATCGTTATAAAGGAAACCGTCATTCGTGGCGTGGCGTCGTCGGGTATGATCTGTGCGGAAGACGAGCTTGGCATCGGTACCGGTCACGAGGGTGTCCTTGTCCTTCCGGAGGATGCGCCGATCGGAACGCCGTTCGCCGAATATGCCGGACTCGAAGATTCTATTCTTGATATCAACATCCTTCCGAACCGCGGGTGTGATGCCGTCTCGTATCGGGGCATGGCACGCGAAATTTCGGCGCTCGAAGGGCGTCGTGCCGTTTTCGATATCGAGTCGTCACCGCTCCCGTCGTATTCCGAATCCTCGGTTCCGGTGTCGATCGAATCCGATCGATGTCGGCGGTATCTCGGTATCGCGTTCGAGGGGGTGACTTCGGGTTCATCTCCCCTCTGGCTGCGATCCGTGCTGCTCCGGTCAGGATTCCGACCGATTTCCATGGCGGTCGATATCACGAACTACTCGCTCCTGGTCTTCGGACAGCCGATGCACGCGTTCGACGCGGATACCGTGGAAGGGGGCATCGTGGTACGGCAGGCGAAGGACGGGGAGACGTTGGAATTGCTCGACGGCAAGACCGTGAGCCTTTCCGTCGAAGACCTGGTCATCGCGGACAAAAGCCGTCCGCTCGCGCTTGCCGGGGTGATGGGAGGGAACCGTACCGGTATTACCGAACACACGAAACGTGTTTTTCTCGAGGTTGCCACGTTCGATCCCGCATCGATCCGGAAGACGGTCGTCAGGCATCGGTTGCCGACCGACGCGTCGTATCGGTACGAAAGGAACGTCGATACCGATCGGGCGACCGCATCCGCCATCGAGGCGGTGAATCTCTTTGTCACCGAGGCGGGCGCTCACGTGGTCGGCGCGGTCGACGTAGTGACCCGAGCGGATAAGCCGGTTTCCGTATCGTTTTCGCCGTCAGTGTTCATGGAAATGTTCGGTGTCAATATAGACCTGGCGGACGCGAAGGAAAAACTCGGACATCTGGGTATGACGGTGACCGAGGGTGATGGGGAATGGAGCGTTCGTGTCCCCACCTTCCGGCCCGATATCCGGGACGGGTGGGATTTTGCGGAGGAAATCGGCCGTATGCTCGGGTATGATCATTTTCCTTCGACGACCCCGATGGTTCCGCTGTGCGCACCCGAAAAAAACGAAGCCGGAATTTTCGCCCGCGAGTTGCGGGAGTTTCTTGCCGCTTCCGGTTTGGACGAGATCAGGACCTATTCCTTTTATTCGGAATCCGACGGGAAACGGCTTGGTCCGGGAATGTCGGACAGGCATCTGCGTCTCGCGAATCCGATGAATCCGGATCAGGCGCTGCTTCGGGCAAGCCTGCTCCCGTCATCGCTTCGCAAGGCGGGTGAAAACATACGATATTTCGATTCGTTCGGATTTTTCGAAGTCGGCGACCGGTATAGGGTCGGCGAAGGAGGGAAGCCGATCGAAAACGCGATGTTGTCCCTCGTGCTGGTCGCGAAGAAAGGGGAGGATTCCTTCGCTGCGCTCAAGGGTCTTATTTCGAAACTGTCCGCATTCGCGGGGCTTGGCGAAATCGCCTGGGAACCGATTCCGTTCGAGGGGGCGGTCGACGAGTTCCCTATGTTTCATCCGACGCGCGTCGGTCTGCTTTCGGTGAGCGGGAAGGTACTTGGCGAGGCCGGGGAGATTTCTCCCTCGGCAACCGCCGCGTACGATTTGCGTGGGGCGGTCGTCTCGGCACAGATCGATTTCGACGTTCTTCGGTCGGCGTACGGCACGGTTCGGACGTTTGTTCCGCTTCCGCGGTTCCCGTATTCGGTACGCGATCTCTCTATCGAAGTCCCGGTGCGGACAACGATCGGGGAAATCGAACGTGTGATCCGTGATTCCTCACCGCTGTTACGCAAGGTGGAGGTGTTCGACATATTCGAAAAGGGGGATACGAAGAACGTAGCCTTTCATCTTACCTTCGGACACGATGACAGGACCGTAACGGGCGAGGAAACCGAGTCGGCCATAGAAGTCGTCCTCGAATCCGTTCGAATGGGTTTCGGTGCCGAGCGAGCTTCGTGATTTTGGCTGAAACAAGATAAAAATTGACTAAATATAAAAAATGTGATATAATCTCATAAGAGTACGTGGAGGGTGTTTTTTCGTGTTCCTTCATTCCCGAAACAGGTCGGATCATCGCTCAGTCGCCGCTTGCGGCGCTTGAGAGGAAAGTCCGGACACATGAATCGGCGCAAGCCGAGGACCAGGTAGCGGGTAATACCCGTCCGCCGTGAGGCGCGAGGTGCGAGCAGAGACGTCCGTGTCCGAAAGGACAGGACACCAGCCCCTTTCGAGGGGTGCGGTGAGTCCGCGCGGTGACGCGCGGGGTGAAACGGCTAAACCCTTATCCGTGTGCAAGGCCGTGTCCCGGCGAAAGCCGGGAAGTGCCGCTCGAGGCCGTCGGTAACGACGGTCCCAGATAAATGATGATTCAAACAGAATCCGGCTTATGAGCCTGTTTCGGGAGCGAAAGAATATGAACTCGTGATCCATAGACGATATGAAACGGTCGGAAATCATCTTCAGTGTGGTGCAGGTGCCGGTGGATTATCTCATGATCGTCCTCGCGGCGGTTTCGGTATTTCTGCTCCGCGATATCCTGCCGCAGATTTCGGATATCATCAATCCGAAGGTCTATTCCATGACCTTCCAGCCGTTTTTCGAGCTGTCGCTCGTTGTCGCGCCGCTCTTCCTTATCACATACGCGATCGAGGGGCTCTATGCCATCCGGTCCATGCGTTCGTTCTGGAAGGAATCGTTCCAGGTGTTCAAGGCGACATCCCTCGGTGTCGTCGTCATAATCATCGCGGTCTTCCTCGAGCGGGACTGGTTTTCGTCCCGGTTCATCATCGTTGCGGGATGGTTCGTCGTGACCCTGTACGTGTCCCTTGCCCGCCTTCTGCTTCGCAGGATCCAGCGGTACTATCTCGTAAAAAAAGGAATCGGCGTCTATCGTGTGCTTCTGATCGGCGGGAACGGGCGCGTCAGGCGGTTCGCGAAGATGTTTACCAAGCATCCGGAGTTCGGCTATAAGGCGGTGGACATCATGGAGTCCGCGAGCCTGCATCGAGTCGATGTGATCCGCGAAGAGAAGGGGATCGACGAGATCATCGTCTGCGACCAGTCCATAACCGACGACGAACAGGAGAAGATACTCGACTACTGCCAGATCCACAACATATCGTTCAAATATTTTCCCACGACGTTGCAGACGTCGCGTTTCGCCATGCGGGTCATGAACGGCGAACCGCTCATAGAGTTCCTGCATACGCCGCTCGACGGATGGGGCCGTGTGCTGAAGCGGATTTTCGACGTGTTGGCATCGGCCGTATTCATCGTGATTCTGTCGCCGGTCATGGGAATCGTCGCGCTCCTCATCAAGCTCGAGGACGGTTCGGGGCCGATCGTATACAAGAACGAGCGTGTCGGAGAGAACGGAAAAAAATTCTTCGCGTACAAGTTCCGGTACATGAGGTGGAAGTACTGCGTGACGCATGACAATCCCGACTTCGACGAGGCGCTCGCATTCGAGAAACGGCTTATCGAAGAGAGGAGCATCCGCAAGGGTCCGCTCTACAAGATCAAGGACGATCCGCGGAAGACCAAAGTCGGCGCGTTCATCGAGAAGTATTCGATCGACGAGTTTCCTCAGTTCTTCAACGTGTTCTGTGGTGAGATGAGTCTGGTCGGGCCGCGTCCGCATCAGAAGCGCGAGGTGGAGAAATACCGCGAATATCATCGTCGGTTGTTGACCATCAAGCCGGGGCTGACCGGCATGGCACAGGTGTCCGGCCGTTCCGACCTCGCATTCGAGGACGAATACCGGCTCGACGTGTTCTATATCGAGAACTGGTCGTTGTGGCTCGACATCGGCATCTGCTTCAAGACGGCCGGTTCCCTCATCGCGCGGCGGCGGAACTGATATGGATCTTGTAGGACGAGGCATGTCTCGACTCTACGTCTGGGAAAATATTGAGTATCATAATAACAACATGCACGAGCGATTTCTTCTCCATACCTGCTGTGCGCCGTGCGGAATCGCGGTGATCGACGAACTTAGGAAGTCGTATGATCTGTGGGTACTGTTTTACAATCCGAACATTCATCCGGAAGCGGAATATCTGAAGCGGAAGCGGAAGGTCGTCCGCCTCTGTGAGGAATGGGGTGTTCCGATGATTGACGAGGACTACGATGTCGCCGCATGGGACGATGCGGTGAGGGGGCTTGAGAGCGAACCGGAAGGTGGAAAGCGCTGCACGGCGTGTTTTCGGTTCCGGTTGTTCCGAGTTGCGAAAATCGCCTCGGAATTGGGATTTCCGATATTCGGGACGACGCTTTCGAGCGGGCGAAACAAGTCGGCTGCGATAATCGATCCCATCGCGCAAGAAGCAGCTGAGGCGTTCGGCATACGATACCATGCCGAGGATTGGAAGAAGGGTGGCAGGCAGGAAATTGCCAGAAAGATGGTCTGTGACCGGAACATTTATCGTCAGGATTATTGCGGATGTCGATATTCCCTTCGTGCGCGGACGTCGGTTCATCCTGATGCCTCCACGTGATCGCGGGCAGGATATGTGTCCGGTGCGATGTTGAAAGGGGCGTATGACGGTGGTATGCTTCCGATGCGGGGCCATTAATCCGAACGGTATGAAGCTCATCATAAAGTGGTTTGCGGTCGCGGTCGGGTTCTTCGTGGCTGCCCGGTTCGTCCCGGGCGTGCATGTCGACGGCTTTATGACGGCGATCCTGCTTGCGGCGATCTGGGGCATCCTCGGGCTCATCGTCCGGCCGATTCTCGTCGTTCTTACCTTGCCGGTGACGATCGTCACGTTCGGCCTGTTCATTTTCGTCATAAACGCGGCGTTGTTCGCGTGGCTCGGTGGAGTTATCCAGGGGTTCGAGGTCGACGGCTTCGGAGCGGCGCTTCTCGGGTCGCTTGTCATGTCGATCGTCAGTTCGGTCGTGAAGGGCATTCTGGACCGCGGTGACGACGATCGAGATTGAAAACCGCAAGGAGGATATGACACGGATTTAAAATGCCCCGCAGGTGTCTACAGGGCATTTGGCTGGTGTGTATTTAGCCTCTTGAATAGTACGTAACAAGATATCGATTACGCGCTTCTTCTACTTGTCCAGAGAGTTCCTCGGATAGCCTTCGGATAGGGTTGATTTTGTGAACGAAAATCCCGAGGAATGGAATGGTTACGATCCAGAGATTGAAGTACGCACTGAAATTGCGGAACATCTCTATATCTTTTGAATCTCTTTTAGGGTACATTCCCCGCGGCTTGCCGCGGATGTATACTGGGTGACATGAGCATATACGTCCATAAAAGCCACAATGTCAGTGTCCTCATCTATCACCTCATCTGTCCGAC
>CAINXS010000010.1 GCA_903854995.1 Candidatus Moraniibacteriota bacterium
CCCAACCCGGAGCGGGACTATAAACAAAGTGTCTGGAACGAGACACTAAAGACCCGCCAAGGCGGGTCTTTAACATTACGAAACATCGACAAATACTATATTATAGTATTTATTAATACAGTCGGATATATGTTGCCCTTTCATAACTCAACCACGAAGACCATGATTACGATACCTCTTGAGTCGCTACGGCTTATCCCGACGCGGATAGAATTCATCCCAGACTATCCTCACTCGGTACTTAAAGTAACACTTCCGAAAATCGGCAACTGTACTCCCGAATTCCCGAACTTTGTTCGCGGACAGCTCAGGAAATTTTGCCTCAAGAATGGCATCTGTGTTTCCGTACTCCCTCAATTCCCCACGTACGTACTTCGTATTGAGGGGATGCTCATTGCGACGGAAGGGCGTGGTTTTATAATCGGTAACAGATGCATCTCGTATAGAGATCAGCAGACAATCGATCTAGGTCTTCTTATTGAAGCGCTCCGGGCCATATCCCCTTGTTTCAATGCGCGAATTGAAACAAGGGCCGGAGAATTCCCTGAAAATCGCGATCCGTCGTTCGTCAAGGGATTCGTGTGCGGCTTCCGAATCAACCAGGCACAACAGGTCGCCTACAATAGGGCTAATCCCGCAGAGCGTTTCAGGGAACCCCATCAGGACCCGGAAAATCCGGAATTCTACTGACCGAACGTCAAAAAAAGCTACGCCCATCCTCCAACCAAAGAGCGATGGGCGGACTTTTTTTTATCCCTTTCCCCTGCTATGCTCTCCGTATGCCGCCACTCACCATAGAAACCCCGCTCGGGGCCCTTCCAGCCTTCAAGAAATCGATCCTCGCCAAACTCGAAAAGCGGGATTTTCATACCGTCGGAGATTTACTCCGTCATCTTCCCCGTTCCTACGAGGATTATTCCGTCATCCGACCGGTCGCGGAACTCTCGGTCGGTGAGCTCGCGACCGTCGAAGGAAAAGTCGTCCGCCTTTCTGCCGGGCGAACCTATCGGAAACAGGTCTTCCTCACCGAGGCGACCGTCTCGGACGGTACGGGCGAGATCCGTGCCGTCTGGTTCGGCAACCGATTCATCGCGCAGACCCTTTCCGAAGGCGCCCGAATCCGACTGTCCGGTCGTGTCGCGGAAGACGGAAAAGGCTTGCTTTTTCAGACTCCCGACTACGAACGCGCTTCACGCGCCGCCACACACACCGCGCGGCTCATCCCCGTCTATCCCGAAGTGGGCGGGGTCAGTTCACGTTTCTTCCGATGGCAGATAACCGAACTTTTCACAAAGCTGAAAACCATCCCGGATCCCATCCCCGAAGACATCCTCACACGACTTCACCTCCCGACATTCCAGGTCGCGCTCCGCTACGTTCACCTGCCAAAAAACGACGACGAGTGGATGCTCGCGCGAAAACGGTTCGCCTTCGACGAGATGTTCCTTTTTCAGCTGAAGGCGCTCCAGGCCAAGGCGCTCTATGATACGTCTTCCGCAATACGGATTCTGGACGCGCACGATTCGACCGGACAATTCCTCGGTTCGCTCCCCTTCAAGCCGACCGACGCGCAAGCCCGGGCCATACAAGACATCATCACGGATCTGGCAGGTCCGCGGCCGATGAACCGCCTCTTAAACGGTGACGTCGGTTCGGGAAAGACGCTCGTCGCGGCAAGCGCCGCCCGTGCCGTCGCACTGGCCGGATACCAGGCGGCCATTCTCGCTCCGACCGAAGTACTGGCCAGACAGCATTGGGAAAGCCTTTCCAAACTGTTCGCCGACGAACCGTTCACGATCGCACTCCTGACCCGAGAATACCGATACCTTGGTCGCGATGAGGCAAGCAAAGTCGCACTCGGAAAAGCGATCGAAGCAGGTATCCCGAAGATCATCGTCGGAACCCATGCGATTTTGCAGGAAGGAATCCGATTCCACGATCTCGCGCTCGTCGTCGTAGACGAACAGCACCGGTTCGGCGTCGAACAACGCGCCGAGCTCCAGACGCGGGCAAGCGGACTCGACGACGGCGAATCGGAACGGATCCCGCATTTTTTGACCATGACCGCGACCCCCATCCCGCGAACGCTCGCACTCGCCTTCTTCGGAGACCTCTCCCTTTCCGTCCTCGACGAGATGCCGGCAGGCCGCCGACCGATTGAGACCAAGATCGCCAGAAACAATGCCGACCGCGAACTCGTTTACGGTTTCGTCCGTTCGGAAGCGGCGAAGGGACACCAGACCTTCGTCATCCTGCCGCTTGTGGAGGAAAGCGAGGCGCTTGAAGACGTGAAATCAGCAACCGCTGAAGTCGAACGGCTGCGTGCCGACGTGTTCCCGGATCTCCGCGTCGGCCTGGTACATGGCCGCATGAAAGCCAAGGAGAAGGAAGAAGAAATGAGGAAGTTCCGTGACCGTGAAACCGACGTGTTGGTCGCCACAGCCGTCGTCGAAGTCGGCGTCGACATTCCGAATGCGACCGTTATGATCATCGAGAACGCGGACCGGTTCGGTCTCGCACAACTTCACCAGTTCCGGGGTCGCATCGGCAGAAGCGAGAAAAAATCGTTTTGTTTTCTTTTTCCCGGCGACGGAGCTGCCGAGAACGCCCGGCTCGAAACGCTCGAAAAAAGTGCGAGCGGGTTCGAAATTGCGGAAGCAGATCTCGCTTTGCGCGGTCCCGGCGCATTCTTCGGCACCCGTCAATCTGGCCTGCCAGATATCGCCATGGAAAACCTCACGAATCTCCGCCTTGTGGAAATAGCCCGCGCGGAGGCGGGAGACCTCCTCGTTTCCGACCCTTCGCTCGAACGGCATAGTCTTCTCCGAGACGAGCTCCGCCGCTTCGAAGAAAAGATCCATCTGGAATAATCCGCAGGTTCTCTCACCATATGAACGACCTCCGTATCCAAATCGTCAATTACAGAACCAAGCAATACCTGATCGACTGCATCGAATCGATGCGGGAAGAATTGGAACAGGCAGATTTTTCGTACTCCTTCGCCCTCCTCGATAACGCGTCCGGCGACAACCTTTCTGACATTCCGGAGAGGTTTCCGTGGCTCAAGAATACCGAGATCATCCAGGGCGACAAGAACCTCGGATTCGGTGCGGGCCACAACGTGCTTGCAAAACGAGGCGACGCGAAATACCTTCTCATCCTCAACCCGGACCTGAAGTTCATCGAACCGGATACTATCGGCCGGCTCCTACGGGCTATCAAGGAAACCGGCTCACAGGTTGTCGGCCCGAGGCTCATCAATGCCGGCGGAAAAGTCCAGGCATGGGACCACGGGGAAATCCGCGGAATTATAGCCCGTCTGGCGGTCTCATTCGGATCCGATTACTGGAGAAAACGAAAATCGCCCGCCCCGGCCACCTGGGTCTCGGGAGCCGTCATGCTGATTTCGAAGGAATGGTTCGACAACGTCGGAGGATTCGATGACCACTTCTTCCTCTATAAGGAGGAAAACGACCTCTGCCTGAGAATCCGCGAAATCGGGGGACGCGTCATCTACGATCCCACCGTAAACGTATTTCATCACAGCAGCGTCGTCGCCAAAAAGTCCGAGCAGATGAGAGCGTCTGCCGACTACTACTTCGAGAAACACTATCGAAACAGACGGACATATCCGCTACTCAAGATCGCACACAGGATACTCCACTGCGCATACGGGAAAAGAACCGGCACCGACCCTTCAAAACAATAGACTTATGAAATCATTTCCAAAGGGCTTCCTCTGGGGAGCCGCGACCTCGAGCTATCAGGTTGAGGGAAACATGCATAACGAATGGACCGAGTGGGAAAAACGAAGTGCGAAAAAACGGGCCAAGGAATCACGCGAAAAAAGCTGGCACGACTCCTGGCGCGGCTACGGACAGAAGGAACGGAATCCCGAATTCTCCAAGGAGGCATCCGACCCGGACAACTATATCTCCGGCGCCGCAGCCGATCATTGGAACCGCTACGAGGAAGACTTCGACATCCTCGAGGAGCTCCATCTCAATACCTATCGCTTCTCCATCGAGTGGTCACGGGTGGAACCCGAGAAAGGCGTGTTCGACCAGGAAGCGATCAACCATTACAAAGAGATGATCGCCTCGCTCCGCCGGCGCGGCATCGAACCCTTCGTCACGATATGGCATTTCTGGCTGCCCGTCTGGGTCGCGGAGTCGGGCGGCGCTCTCTCGCCGACATTTCCGGCGAGGTTCGCGCGGTACGCCGAACGGATGACTCGCGAATTCGGAAAGGATGTCACCTTCTACGTGACAATCAACGAACCGGATATCTATTCCAGCCTCTCCTATCTCCTCGGCTTCTGGCCACCGGAAAAGAAGAGCGTACTCCTCCATTTCCGCGTCCTTCGCAATATCAAGGAAGCCCATAAGAAGGCGTATACAGCAATGAAGTCGGTCGCGCCGCACGCGAAGATCGGCGTCACCAAACAATTCATGCACTTCGTCGTCCTCCGGAAGACACCGTGGAATCTCGCAGCGCGCCGATTCGCGGACTGGTGGTGGAACACCTCGCTTGTCCATGCGCTCAAGGGATATCAGGACTTCATCGGGTTCAATTATTATCAGAAGAAGATCATCGGCAAGGATACGCGCGACCAGTCGTCGATCCTCCATACCGACATCTCGTGGGAGTACGATCCCGAATCGATTTACGACGCCCTGCTCGACGCCAAGCGCTACGACATGCCGATCTATATCACGGAGAACGGCCTTGCCGACGCAACCGACCGGCTTCGCGGACGGTTCATCGTCGAGACGCTTTCCTCGGTCCATCGTGCGATCGAAGAAGGCGCTCCCGTCCTCGGGTATATCCACTGGTCGCTCCTCGACAACTACGAGCTCGACAAAGGGTTCTGGCCGCGGTTCGGTCTCGTGCATGTCGACTTCGCGACTCAGAAACGAACCATTCGTCCGAGCGCCCGCCTCTACGCCCGGATTGCGGAAACGAATTCGCTGGAAACGGAAAAGGAAGCGGGTTGAACGCCTCCCCTTCCAGCAACATGCTACTATCGGAGAAGATCAAGCGCGTATAGGTTACACGTCTAACTCCATGAGGTCTTCCCCTCTGATCACCTCCCCCGTGAACTTCTCTTTCACTTCGCTTACCAGGTCGGCCCCTTCCGTATTCGGATAGAAATGGGTCAGTACGACCTTCTTTACGGTATTTGCCTGGGCGATTTCCCCGATTTCCAAAGTGTCCATATGGGCCGCGCTCGCCCTTCCCTTCACATAGGAAGTGTCGCAGATGAACAAGTCCGCCTTTCTGGACGCTTTTTCGACCCCGGCATCCTTCACGCTGTCCCCGGAAAAGACGAATGTTTTCCCCTCGCATTCGAATCTCAGCGAGAACACCTTGGCAGGCACGCCGAAAGCGACGTGCTTCGTCCTATATGCCGTAACGACCACATTGCCAAGCTTCGTTTTCCTTCCGATAGTCTCGTACCGTATCTCCGACCAGTTTTCGAACGCGTACAACTGATACGCGTGGGACAGCTTCCTCGTAAAACGCTTGATCCCATTCGGTCCGTATATTACCGGCAGTTTCTCGTTCCTTTTCGTACCGAAAAACTCGTTGAGTCTGAATCTCATCTGGAACGCGAACAAATCGCTCGTATGGTCAGCATGAAAATGCGAGAGAAAGACGTAATCGATATCTTCCGGCGCGACTCCGATCTGGGAAAGTCGCATCAGCGTTCCTGGTCCGCAATCGATCAGAAATTTCTTTCCGTCGGCCTCCAACAGATACGCGGCACCGGAACGATTCTTATCCGCGTAAAAAGATCCGGTTCCCAAAATGGTGATTTTCATAAGAATTCGAGGCTATCCACCGGTTTATTCCGCATGACCATTATATCATCCATGACCGCCACGCCTAGTAGACATCCCGCTTCATCCGACTCGATCTGCTCCGTCCACGCCGAATTCGCACCATCCGATTTCACTGATGAGAAAAAACGAAAACTCCCCTCGATGGGGAGCCTCCGTTTCCACGTAGCCCGTAGGGGAATTTCGTCCTCGGCTCCTGCCGGCGCCTCGTAGCCCGGGGCAGAGACGAATGCTACGCCCGCTCGCATTCGTCTACGCTCGAAGACTCGCTTCTGCCCGTTCGATTCCCCCGATACGGGAAAACAAAAACTCCCCTCGATGGGGAGCCTCCGTTTCCACGTAGCCCGTAGGGGAATCGAACCCCTGTTACCAGGATGAAAACCTGATGTCCTGACCACTAGACGAACGGGCCTTTCTAAAACGAAATACTACCAAAAAGCGTGACGTTCAGCCACTCCCGATACTGTATCGGAAATACGCGAATAAATCAAGAAACGATTCAGGTATGCCGCCGGACCGGATGAGGATAGCCCCATACGGGATTCACACGAAAAATTCCGACCATGCTTTCGGAATATATCCGTTTCCATTATTATGGGATTACGAACATATAGCCCACGCTTATGAGCTTCGAATCATTTCGACAGCCGAAAAAGGAACCGGGCACGGAAGAAGATCGGAGTTTCCCGGAAAAAATCGGGGAAGCGCTCGGTTCGACCATCGGAAAAAAAGTGTTCGAATTCCTTAGGAAACGAGCCGAACAATTCAACGTCACAGTTCATGGCATCGAACATCTGCAGGAACTGACCAACGAATGCTTCCTGCTCGCATCCAATCACCTGAAACCGGAAGAAAAGGCGGCCGAGCAGAGCGCGGTGAGCGCCGATGCGTTCATTCTGACGAACATCATACGTGAATCCACCGGGAAAAACCTTCGGATCGTGAATAAAAGTGACAATGGATGGTGGTATGATTCACCGCTTCTCCGCACGGCCCAAAAAAAATTCGGCCAACCGTTCGGTGTCGGATTTACGGAAGGTGTTGGTAACATTCCCGTCCAGAAAAACCCCGGCAGTTTCAATAAGGTTCTCCTGGAAAACGCCGACGGGACGGAACGTGATCATGATCCGATCCTCATCTTTCCCGAAGGAATGTGGTACGACGATTTTTCCCCGGATCACACCCTCCACTCCGGAGCCGCGCACATCGCGAAACGACTCGGAATAAAGATCGTACCCGTCTATATACACGGCGCGACAAGCTGGAATAAGGACCAGAAGATCGAGGTTTCGTTCGGTGTACCGTTCAGAACAGAAACTTTACCGAAAGAAGAAATAACCGAACGGATCCGGGAAGCGATTTCCTCCCTCCAGGAGGAATCCCGAGCGGTCCCCGCTTTCGAGGATTGACGACGAACGGTTTTCATAAATGCCTCAAGACGCCGGAAACACGATTCCGTTTGCCATTTTTTTGTTTGCCCCCTAGAGTGGATGAAAATTCATGCATACCGAACATTCACTCAAAATCCTGGCGATTGAGACCTCGTGCGACGATACCGCGGCAGCGGTCGTCGCCCTTAAGGACGGCGTTCCAACCGTTCTGTCGTCGGTCGTCTCCTCGCAGATCGAACTTCACCGACAATATGGCGGTGTCGTTCCGGCACTCGCCGCCCGCGAACACGTGAAAAATCTCGTGCCCGTGATCAACGAGGCGATACGGGCAGCCAGCGTCTCACAAGACGATATCGACGCCATCGCGGTAACCCAGGGACCCGGGCTCATCCCCGCACTCCTCGCGGGCGTGTCCGCCGCAAAGGCACTCGCGCTTGTCTGGCAAAAACCCCTGCTTGGGGTTCATCATATCGAGGGGCATATCTACGCGAACTTCGTTCGCGCAGATGAGTCGAAAGTCAAAAGTAAAAAGTTGAAAGATTGCCCCGTGATCGCATCTTCGCGACTGTACGGGGTCGAAAGTCAAGAACCGGAAACGACCGACGGAAACAAATCCCTCCCCCGGAGTACCGGGTACTCCCTTTCCGAAAGGGAGAAAACGGTGAAATCCGACATTGGAAATTGGAAACTGGAAATTGGAAATTCTTGTTTCCCTCTTCTCGCGCTCGTCGTCTCCGGCGGACATACCGAACTCGTATTGATGCGGGATCATTTCGAATACGATATACTCGGTCGGACCAAGGATGATGCCGCCGGAGAAGCGTTCGACAAGGTCGCCAAGATGCTCGGCCTGCCCTACCCCGGCGGACCGGAAGTCGCGGCTCGCGCCGCGATAGTCACAAGTCGGAAGTCACAAGTCAAAAGTCAAAATTCCAAAAACGAAACGGGGTACGCTTTTCCGAGACCGATGATCGATTCGGGAGATTACGATTTCTCGTTCTCCGGACTCAAGACCGCGGTTCTCTACGAGATCAGGAAGACTGCCGAGGAAGATAGGGACGAAACGTTCGTCAACGGCATCTGCCATTCCTTCCAGGAGGCCGTTGTCGACGTACTCACCGCAAAGACCAGGCGGGCTATCGAAGAATATGCACCGGCAACGCTCGTCATCGCCGGCGGCGTCTCGGCCAACGTCTCACTCCGGGAGTCGCTCGCGATCATGGCCGCGTCGGAGTTTCCCCATACCGATTTCATCGTTCCCGAATTCAAATATTCTCTCGATAACGCGGCTATGATCGGCACGGCCGCCCTCCTCCGCTTCACGCGGCTTTCAAAGGAAGATCGGGAAGTTCTGAAAGGGAATTCGATCGGACTGGAGCCCGATGCGAATCTGCCGCTTCGGAATTGATACCTCAGGAAACGATCCGATCCGAAGCCCTGAACAATACAGGTCAATGAAAGCCGCACGATAACCACGTGCGGTATTTTTTTACCCGATACTTGAAAAAAAGCCCTGAAGGCCGTAGACTGGGGATTATGGAACCGACTGACATACCGAAAGCGTACGATCCGAAAGAATGGGAAGACAGGCTCTACCGGAAGTGGGAAGGGAGCGGTTTTTTCAACCCCGATACCTGCATCGAAAAAGGCGTCACGAAAGAGGACGCCGAGCCGTTTTCAATCCTCATGCCGCCACCGAACGTGACCGGGGTGCTTCATCTCGGCCACGCGATGGAAAATTCCATCATGGACGTCGTAGCCCGCTATCACCGCATGCGCGGCGAGCGGACCCTTTTTCTTCCCGGCGCGGATCATGCCGCCGTCGCGACACAGTCGCGCGTCGAAAAAAACCTCGTCGCTTCGGGCATGACGAATCCACGTCAGGAACTCGGTCGGGAGCGACTCCTTGAAAAAATCCGGACATTCGCGGACGAGTCCAAAGACACCATCAAGAAACAGGTTCGGGCCATGGGATCGAGTTGCGACTGGTCGCGATTCGCATACACGTTCGATGACGCGCGTGTCCTTGCGGTAAACACGATGTTCAAGAAGATGTACGACGACGGCCTTATCTACAAGGGATATCGGGTCGTCAATTGGTCGGTAAAGGGACAGTCCACCTGCTCCGACGACGAGCTCGAGCATATCGAACGGCCTGCCACACTCTATACGTTCCGTTATTCAAAAGACTTCCCGATTCCCGTCGCCACGACCCGACCGGAAACGAAACTCGGCGACACGGCGGTTGCCGTCCATCCGGAAGATCCGCGGTACCGGGACCTCATCGGCAGAATCTTCGAAATCGAAATCGGAGCGGCGAAACCACTTTCCATACGAATCATCGGGGACGAGGAAGTGGATCCCTCGTTCGGAACGGGCGCAGTCGGCGTCACCCCGGCACACAGTCAGACCGACTTCGATATCCGCGAACGGCACCCAGAAATTAACCTTGTTCAGGTCATCGGAACCGACGGAAAAATGACAGCGGATGCCGGACCGACATACGCGGGACTCACCGCTCTCGAGGCGCGGGAGAAATTTGTCGCCGCGCTCCGTGAAAAGGGCCTGCTCGAAAAGGAAGAAGATATCACGCAAAACGTCGGCACGTCCGACCGTTTCGGGGACGTCATAGAGGTCGTCCCGATGGAGCAGTGGTTCGTCGCGGTCAACAGGGAGATTCCCGGGCGCGACAAATCACTCAAGGACCTCATGCGTGAAGCCGTGACCTCGGGCCTGGGCGGCGACGGGAACAGGCGCGTCTCGATCCAACCGGAACGGTTCGAAAAGGTCTACCTCCGCTGGATCGACAACCTCCGCGACTGGTGCATCTCCCGACAGATCTGGTGGGGACATCGGATCCCCGTCTGGTATAAAAAACCGACAACTGACAACAGACAACTGACAACAGATGAGGAGGGAGAAATCGAAATATATTGCGGGGTGGAGGCGCCGGAGGGAGAAGGCTGGGAACAGGATCCGGATACGCTCGATACCTGGTTCTCTTCGGGACTCTGGACGTTCTCCACGCTCGGATGGCCCGATGCGGAAACGAACGATTTTAAGACGTTCCATCCCGTCACGTTCATGCAGATGGGATATGAGATCGTCTTCTTCTGGATGGCTCGGATGATCCTCATGACCACCTACGCGCTCGATACGATCCCCTTCAAGACCGTCTACATTCATGGCATCCTCCGCGACAAGGATGGTCGGAAATTCTCCAAGTCGCTCGGCAATGGAATCGATCCGATCGACATCGGGAAAGAATATGGCACTGACGCGCTCCGTCTCGCGCTCCTCTCCGACGTCTCTCCCGGAAACGACTCCCGCTTCTCGACGGAGAAGATGGAAACGTCCAGGAATTTCGTAAACAAACTGTGGAACATCTCCCGCTACGTCGCGACGATGAGCACGGCCTCCGTCGAAACCCCTGTCCCGAAGTCGCTTTCCGACCGATACATCCTCGGACGACTCTCACATATCGTCAATGAGACCGCCGGGCATCTCTCCGAGAGTCGTTTCTCACTCGCGATCGAGACGATCCGCTCCTTCACGGTTGACGATTTCGCAGACTGGTATGTCGAAATTCACAAGGTCGAAAAGAATGACGCCGTCTTACAATACGTCTTCGATGCCCTTCTCCGACTCTGGCACCCCTTCCTTCCATTCGTGACCGAGGCGATCAATGAGACCCGTGGGAACGGCGGACTGCTTATGGTCACTCATTGGCCGGACATTTCCGAGGATATGGATATCGACACGGAAACCGCCTTCAACGAACTCCGATTGCTCGTTACGAAGATTCGAAATCTCCGGGCAACCTATCGTATCGACCCGATAAGGCGCCTGACGGGTTCTCTCGCTGCCAAAGGCATCGACCTTTCGGAAAGTTATCCGGCCGTCGAACGTCTCGCAAGAATCGAGATCGCAACATCATTCGACGGCTCATCGGCCGAACTCATCATTTCCGATCGACTTTCCGCCAGCATTTCCCTCGAAGGCATCATCGACATCGACGCGGAACGCGCCCGCCTCGCGAAGGAACTCACTGAAGCCGAGAAGTACGCGAAATCCCTCGAAGCCAAACTCGGAAACCCGTCCTTCGCAGAACGCGCACCGGAAGCAGTCGTCGCGCAGACCAGAAGCCTTCTGGACGAGACAAATGCCAAGGCCGAAGAACTCCGCGGACATCTTTCCTCGATCTCATCTTAAAAACGACCGAAAAACACATGTTTCTTTTCCTATTTTCCGGATGCTTCTCCGCTCTCTTCGCAGTCGTCGCCGAACTCGCCGTATTTTCATTCCTGGTACCTTCCGGAGCGGGAATGGACCCTTGGCACCTCGGACTCTCATCCGGACTGTCCACGATCGGTTTCGTGACATTTGTCTTCGTCGCCGTCATCGAGGAATCCCTGAAACTCATCGTGCTCAGCCGACAGGCTTGGCAGAACCGAATCGGAAGCCCGTGGACGTCCTCCGCACTTTTCGGGCTCGGGTTCGCGGCGACCGAAATCGCACTCGCGTCCCTGACATCCGGCACCGGGCTCATCCCCTTCCCTCCGATGGTCGGCATGCTTGTGATACACGTCCTGACTTCTCTCCTCTACGGATTCGCGATCCCGAGCGGAAAGAATCGGGCGAAAATAGCGCTCGTTATCGGCATCTCCACCCATCTCCTCTACGACGTCGTTCTTGCGCTTGTCTGAGAAATCATCTATACTTCCATTGAAAATGTTAAACAGAGAAGCTATGGTCACCAAGGAAAAAAAGTCTTTTTTTGAGCGCTTAACGGGAGCCCAGCGGATGGATGAGAACGAGACGGCCGGCGCCTCGCTTCCGATCTACGAAGAGGAGGAAACGACCCAGTTTTCGCTCCATACGAACGACGAGCCGGCAATGCCAGTCACCCAGCCGTCCTGGAGTTCACCATCTTATCAGCCGCAGGCGGCCCCGCAGACTATGCCGGAAAACAACGATATCGAAGGACAGCTCACCATCGATGTCTACCAGACGGAGAACGAGATCGTCATTAAGTCGACGATTGCCGGCGTGAAACCGGAAGATCTCGACGTGACGATCAACAACGATATGGTCACCGTCAAGGGCGAGCGAAAGAACGAGGAAGTCGTCGAGCAGGGAAATTACTATTACCAGGAGTGCTATTGGGGAGGGTTTTCGCGTTCCGTACTGCTGCCGGTAGATGTCATTCCGGAAAAGGCCGACGCATCGCTGAAAAACGGCATACTCACGATCAGACTCCCGAAAGCCGACACGACCAAGGTAAAGAAGATTCTCGTCCGAGGCTTCTAACCGACACGAAACGGCAGAGCCGGCCGGGCATACGCTTGGCCGGCTTTATCGGTCACTTCCCCCTTTCGGGAAAAACCTATACAATCAGGAAAAAGGAGCGAGCATGATTCCAGCGAAACGGGAACAATCCGCTATCCTATTCGGAATGTTATTTTCCGCTTTTTTCGCTTTGCATGGATCGACTTCTCAGGCGCTGACCATCGAGGCCGACGGTTTTCATGAGTCCGTTCCCGCATCGACCGTTTCGTCTTTCATGACGGTGGAAACGACGCTCGTTCCCCGCTCCGCCTTTCGATCGGAAATCGAAAATGTCCACGCCTGTACCGATAAGATACTGTGCCTCTGGTCGCTTTCCCGAAGAAGCCGCGAGACGACGTTCACAACATCCTCACGAAAGACCGATTCCGTCGCCATCTCGCGATACGTCTCGACACTCTCCGGAAAAGTGAACCGCGAACCGAAAAACCCGACATTCGGAGAAACGACGGACAAGACGATCGCGATACTCGACGCCGGAAAAGACGGCCTTACCCTCGACGAATCGGCAGCCGTAGCTTCCATACGGACAGCAATCGAAGCCGGGAAAGATACGGTCTCGCTGCCGGTGAAAGTCGCCCCACCCACGATCGGCTCGACCGACCCTTCGGAACTCGGCATACGGGAGCTTGTTGCCGAAGGCACGACGAATTTTCGCGGCTCGCCGAAAAACCGCATCTTCAATATCAACCGCGCACTCGAACAGTTTCAGGGAGTCCTTATCGCTCCGGGAGCGGAATTTTCCTTCGTCAAACAACTCGGTGATGTCGATGGCGAACACGGATACCTTCCGGAACTCGTCATCAAGAACAATAAGACCGAACCGGAATTCGGAGGCGGCATCTGTCAGGTCTCCTCGACGATGTTCCGGACGGCCGTCAACGCCGGAATGAAGATTACGGCACGCCGGAATCACGCTTATCCCGTCTCGTACTACAAGCCGTACGGAATGGACGCCACCGTCTACGTCCCGAATCCCGACCTCCGTTTCATCAACAACACTCCGGGACACATCCTCGTTCTCTCTTCCGTCGAGGGAACGTCGCTCACGTTCCGATTCTACGGCACCAAGGATGGCCGCCAGGTAGAGATCGACGGTCCGCATATCCTCGAATCCAATCCGGACGGCAGCATGAAAACGACCTTTTCGCAGAAAGTGACCGACTCATCGGGAGCCGTCCTGTTCGACGACAAGTTCCCGAGCAGTTACAAATCCCCCTCTCTCTTCCCGCATCCGCAGGATCTGACCGTAAAACCCGCCGACTGGTCGAAAAAACAATGGGATGCGTTCGTCGCCTCCAAGGCAGTGGTAACGGCCCCGAAACCGGTCGCGTCCGGGAATTGACGGGGAAATCATTTTTTGATAGAGTACCGCTATCGCGGTCGGGACGCGATTTCGATTTATTTTGGGAAAGAGACTCGAAAGCACGCTCACAATTTATAGATACATGGGTCGTTAGCTCAGTTGGTAGAGCAGTTGCCTCTTAAGCAAACGGTCGCAGGTTCGAATCCTGCACGACCCACAAAGACCTGAACGCCAGGCGTACGGTCAGGATCTTGAATTGCGGATTCACGTTCGGATAACGTCGGTATGAGTGAACGATTTCACTCGTACCAGGATTCGAACGCCGGAGCGCATTTTGTCAGCAGACAAAATCGTGAGGCGGTGCCTAACCCGAGTCGTACGACGGTACGACGAGAGGTGAAGGAGAATCCTGCACGACCCACAATCGGACGGATACATCCGCCCTTGTAGCTCAATGGATAGAGCAGGGGTCTTCTAAGCCCTTGATGGGGGTTCGATTCCCTCCGAGGGCACAAGAAAAAGGAAGTCTCTGGCGGGGTGACTATCGTTCAATGGTAGTAGGTCCGCCAACCGGCGGATTGTGGTTATTGAAAAGCGAGTGGGGGGGTGACTATCGTTCAATGGTAGGACAATGGTTTGTGGTACCATGAATCAGGGTTCGATTCCCTGTAGTCACCCCCACGGGCGCTTTTCAAAAGATATGAATCAGGGTTGTTTCCCTGTAGTCACCCCAGTGGAGGGTTCTTTAGAAAAAACGGGGCATGCGCCCCGTTTTTTTCTGCACAAAAACATACCCTCGGCACACATATTTCATGCCGAGGGCAACGGGACACATTCCAGAAACGGCATACCTATGTCGCCTTCCGGTCCAAGACAGTCCGAAACGACCAGCCTTCTTCCGGATGCAAGGACGGTCATTCTTCCCCCATCCGAGGATGTGGTGGACGTCCTCAGCGCCCGCCCGTCCCTCATCAAAGGCTGCCACTCCCTGCATGAAGCGAATGCGACGGAAATCCAGAGAAACGATGCGAGGTCCGGTACCGTCTCGAATTCCGGATGCATAAGCATCCTCTGTTCTTCCTCCGGCTTCCCGTATGTCTCCTGGGGAACACGCAACAGATACCATGCCGCAGGAGCAGTCGGTTTCCGGATAAGACACGGATCTATCATTCCTCGTTTTTGCTCCTTACTGCTCCAGTCCTCGGGAGTGCTGGAAAAAAAACCCGGGAGCATCGCATACACCGAAGAGATGTTGATCGGAACCTCCGGGGCCGGCACAATGACGACGATTTCTCCGGACCGACGTCTCATGGCGGATTCGAGATCCGGAAGCGCGCGAACAAGACGACAGATTCCGTCTACTCCGTAACTGAAAAACGGGGATTCGGGATCCGTAAAAAACGCCCCGTACTCCCGATGGAGCTCATAAAAAATCGAACGGGTATTCATGATCCTTATTCCGGTTATGTTTGTAAAAGGGCACGAAATCGGGCACAACGACTATACCACAAGTTGCGACGGTTCGCATCATGATGTCAAGTTCCCGTATGGCCTGAATCGAAAAATCCGGTATCGACTTCGCTGAAGGATACCGGAAATTTCTGCTTATTTGCACATGGAAACATGCGAAACGATATGCGGCCCGAAAATAGATGAAGCCTCGTCAGTTTACGACAAGGCTTCATATCTTTCGAATCACCTCCTCCACAAAGAGCAGTCCGGTATCGGATCGGCCCCCTCCGTCGTCCTCGATAATACGAATTCCCCCGTTCGCAGGACCGACCAGGACCGGCTTCTCGATAATCAGATCATCAATCGGAAGATAGGCCGGCAAAACCCCGCGTGCGCTTCGGATTTTCTTCTCCTTTTTTCTCTCGCTCGACGTTCCGTCGAGCCATTTTTTTCGATATTTCGAAACTACTCGGATATACCTCCCTTCATCGAGAGGATACTGACCGCGGCAAAGTCTCCAGAGCCCGAAAAGCCACAGTGCCTCCCCGAGATTCGCAACAGCCATCAAACCGATTCCGAGTTTCCTTTGCTCATCGAATGGAAGACCATACGAATCAGGCGGGGCGAAAAACAGCTTCCAGCCGTAATGCACCCTGTCATCCAAATGGCGATTGAGAAACCTCCCGTACTCGGAATCAGACTCGAATCCCCCACCGAAAAACTCACTGTATTCCTCGTGCACCTTGATCGGCTCGTACGCGTTCGCCGGCCCCGGTATGACAAGCACATGCGCACGGAGCGATTCAGGATACAAGCAGAATCTCTCGAGCACCTCCGGAGCCATTTTTCCGTATTCCTCGAGCTGAGCAGCATTATACGACAGGCCGCTACCTGAACGGCCGTTACTGAAGCCGTCCGGAAGGATCAACCTCTTTTTTCCAAACGCCTTCCAGAGAGGACGATACTCCTCCCCTTCCCCCTCTCTGCCTAACGGAAAGAGGGAAAGGCTCCGCGCAAGCTCTTTTTTTTCCATTCTTCACCCTCCTGCAACAGGAAAGAAATTATTGAAAAATTAACGATCCATACTGACGCCTGAGAATAACATGCGAGGAGAAAGGAAGTCAATCATTCGTCATTTCTTGGCTTGACCAAGTCATAAATTCAGGATATAAAGAAAAGGCATACATCAGCGCCCGTAGCTCAACGGATAGAGCGTTTGGCTTCGGACCAAAAGGCTGCAGGTTCGAGTCCTGCCGGGCGCACCGAAGGAAGCCTGGAGCGAGTGAACGGTTTCACTCGCGTCAAGACGAGAACGCCGGAGCGAATTTCGCCAGCAGGCGAAGTCGTGAGGCGGTGCCTAGACCGTTTCCCGCGACGGCGGGAAACGAGTCGAAGGAGAGTCCTGCCCCGCCTCTCACAAAAGGCGGGGTAAACCGGGCACACCACGTAAAATACTCCGCGAGCCGGCGGATCATCTCGTGGCAAGCAAAACGAAGTGACGGGTGACCGGAGGAAGCGAACGGTTTCGCTTCCGTCAGAGCGAGAACGCCGGAGCAGATTTTATCAGCAGACAAAACGGCGAGGCGGTGCCCAGCCCGAGTCGCGCGACGGCACGATGAGAGGCGAGGGAGAGTCCTGCCTCGCCTCTCACGAAAGGCGGGGTAAACCGGGCGCACCGAGTGAAATGAGAAAGCGAGAAATTGGGTCGGAGCGCATATCCCGATAGAAAAAACAGACCCCATTGCAGGGGCCTGTTTTTTACAAAATCATTTCCCGTCATTTCCGAATCCACCGTGCGCCCCGTAACCGTCACCAAGAAACAGATACCGTACGTCGATGCCGTTATTCTTCGCCCACCGCTCAAGATCGTCACGACGGGCCCTCACCTTTTCCTGCCGTTGTTGTCGAGTCAGGTTCTTCCATTCCCCGCTGTCGTTTCTCTTCAGCGCCCGTATCGAATCCCGCTTTTCCAACAGTAATCTTTTCTTGGCTTCGGTCAGTTTCCCGTCCGAGACCGCCTTCGCGAGATTCTCCTCACATCGCGCTTCTCGATCGACATATTCGGAACCGTTTCGTTCCCGTTCTTGCCCGGCACCTTCCGATTCGCCGATACCCCGACCGAGGCCCTGTGCATTCGCGGTTGCGATTCCGATCGCTCCCGTGGAGAAGAGCGCGCCGATCGCAAGCGCATGCAAAACCGATCCTTTTCGAATAATCATACGTAATGCCGTTATCGTCTTACCGGGAACAGCTCACGTCGAGCGCTCGACGTCAACCTCCCTTGCCACGATACTACGGGGTCGCGAAGGATTAGTTTTCGGAGCCTCGCTTTACGCTTTCAACGGGATATCCCATGTGAATCCGCGACCGAAGTGTCCCCAAACCGCCGTATCGGCGAATCGGATGCCATCAAGACCAAGCGTCCGCCGAAGTCCCTCCGGCGTCAGATCATATCCTTCGATCGGATATTCCCTCCCATCGACAAAGGCGACGGCCATCACCGGATCGGGCTTCCCGATGGCATACGCGAGTTTCGTCACAACCTCGCCCGCACCGAATTTTTTCAGATAGTCCACGGCGACCTTGCGTGCCATATAGGCTCCGGAACGGTCCACTTTCGTATAGTCCTTCCCGGAAAACGAGCCGCCGCCGATAGCGACCTCCGGACCGTAATTATCCACTATCAGCTTGCGACCGGACAATCCGGTATCGGCGTCGAAGCCGCCCCGGTCCCACTCGCCGGCCGGATTCACCAGATATTCGTCCGCATCGATGATGTTTCGGAGGTTTGAGAGGAGCTCCCCGTTCTTGCTGTGCTGGAAGCTCGCAAGTACGGTCTTCACCTTTCCGTCCGCTATCGTCACCTGCGTCTTCCCGTCGTACGGATAGATCCCGTACAACTCCCGGCATACCGTGCGCGCGAGTTCGTACTCGAGCGGCATCAGGCTTTCAGCTTCGGAAGTCGCATACCCCTTCATGATTCCCTGATCGCCCGCCCCGCCCGTGTCCACACCCTGCGAGATCTCGGGACTCTGTTCCACGATATTGGCTATGATACGGAAATCGCTTCCGACGATGTCCCGAATGATGCGCTCCGCGTCTATTTCTGTACGTGACGTGACTTCCCCGTTTATCGTCACCAGTCCGTGCCCGCCCATGACTTCGACCGCGACGCGCGATTCCGGGTCCCCGGCACGATACGTATCGAGAAGGGAATCGGCGATGAAATCGCAAATCTTGTCCGGGTGTCCGGGACTCACGAATTCCGCCGTCCTTGTATGTGTCGCCATAAAACGAAAAACCTGCCTTCGGGCAGGAAAACAAATGATTATCTTCCCCAAAGGGGCTGGAATTGGCACCGTATCGGATGTTCCGAATGGTTGCCGGCGGATTGTCGAGCCAGTACTCTCCCCGCACTCTGGATAAGCATATTCAGTTGTAGTTCGGCCCGACGAGCCGCATCATTTCATAGGTTTCCGTTACTGATGAAATCATCAACAAGATACTACCATCTTTTGCCGATATCGCAAACCGATAGTGTTATACTGTCCGTATGAAAAAATCCCTGCCTTTATCCGTGTCGATTGCCGCGATACTCATCGCGATAGGCGCATATTTCGGCACGAACATCCTCACGAATCCCGCGGCGAAGCCCGTTTCACCAATCGATGAACGGGCTACGACGAGTCCTTCCATCGAACCGCCGTCTCCGGAACCGGCAACGGAAGCTCCGAAAGAAGCGATACCGTCGGGCCCGGCCGCGGAGCATCGTGTCCCGTTCGTGCTCCAGG
Source organism: Candidatus Moraniibacteriota bacterium (assembly GCA_903854995.1). Taxonomy (GTDB): domain Bacteria; phylum Patescibacteriota; class Minisyncoccia; order Moranbacterales; family UBA1568; genus JAAXTX01. Next base: position 19,130 of record CAINXS010000010.1, read on the forward strand.
CACCGGGAGCGAAGTGGGACGATCCGATATTCCAAGACGGGTGTGAGGAAGCGTCGATGCTCATGGCGATCGGTTGGGTCCACGATACGGAATCCGTCACCGCCGCCGTCGCCGCGAACGATATTACCACGCTCGCGAGTTTTGAGGTGAAACGGTTCGGATACCATCAGGACATCAGTCTCCCGGAAATCGTTTCCGTATTCCGGGAGTATTTCCAATACGATCAAGTGATGCTCCTTGAAGACGTCACCCTTTCCGATATCAGGCAGGAGCTTTCGGACGGAAATATCGTTCTTGCGCCGACGTTCGGACAGGCCCTGCGGAACCCGAACTTCAAGTCGCCAGGACCGATCACACACATGCTCGTCCTTACCGGCTACGATAAGACCACAAAGGAATTCATCGTCAACGATCCCGGGACCCGTCGCGGGGAAAACTATCATTACAAGGAAGACGTCTTTTTCGACGCACTCTGGGCCTATCCTCCGGGAACGACACACCCGCCCATACCCTCGCCTTCCAAACGACAAAAATCCGTCATCGTCGTCCGCCCCTCGGAATGATGCAGGCGATCTCGGCGCGGACAGATGGGCACCTGGACTACTCGAGAAAAAATGAAAAACGACCTAGTCGGGTCGCCTTACATCCCTGAAACACGAACGTGTTTCGAATTTCAGGGATGCGGGGAAGTTATTTCGAAACTTCCCCTTTTCCGTCTTACATCGCAGCATCACTCACCAGCAGTAGGCGTATCAGCCTTGGCCAGCGGCGCAACCTCTGTGGAAGGCGTGTCTGCTACCGAAGAAGCTACTTCAGTCTTAGCGACTACATCTGCAGGCACGGTAGGCGCGCTTGCAGCGACCGGAGCCGCAGGAGCAGGAGCCTCGCTCGCGACGACCGGAGTCGCAGGAGCTAAACCCGCGTACGTAATGTTCACCTCATTCCGCATCGGTTGGAACATCGGCATACCTGGGAAGCCTCCGTACATCGGCTGTCCGAAGCACCTCACAAGAACGGCTCCGAGCACGAATACGAGGAGCAGCACCGTACCAACCACAAGAACCTGGAGCCACGTGCTGCCCATCCACGCGAGAGGGTTTTCATCCCCAAGCAACACCGGCGGCACGGATTCAACCGGCCTCGCTACGATTACACTCTCCGGATCGGCAGCACCAAGGTTCCAGCCGTCCGGAACCCGGAGATAATCGCCGGAGTGAATCCACGCGATATTCCGCCCGTGCCCGTCGATCTTGATCGGCGGCAAATCAGGATTCTCCCTGTAGAGCTGGGTCCAGTTCTCACCCGGCTGCCCAAGTGCCGTTGTGATACCCCAGAGTGTGTTGCCCTGGAGCACCCGCACGAGCTGAGAAGCCGATGCGGAAGAGACGGTTGCCATCACGAAGAAGATGGCGAGTAAAACTGGAGCTACGTGTTTTTTACACATGAGTCAATAAGTTTTGGTGGAAAAAGATCGGGTTCAATTACCCTCGATATCGCCTATTCCAAGCGAAATTGAGGGTAATTGAATCTGCCACTGTCGACCCCGACTTCCCCGTTTTTACATTCATTCCGTTCTGAATTAGGACACTCCGGTCTAGAATGTCCGCATGAAGAACAACAAGAAACTGAGCCGCGTGGAACGGCTCGAGATCAAGATACTGCTTGATCGGGAGTATTCGCTTCGCGATATCGCGAAAGCGTTGAAACGGAGTCCGAACACTATCTCATACGAGGTGAGGGAAAACAGCGTCAACGGGGTATACGATCCCCTGAAGGCGGATCGGAAGGCGAAGACGCGGAAGAAGAACGCGAAGTTCCAGTGGAAGAAAATCGACCATGATGCGGCCTTGGAAACCTACATCGTCGAAAGACTTGTGCTCGGCTGGAATCCTGACGAGATATCGGGAAGGATGAAGGAGGATAAAGAACCCTTCTTTGCCTCGAAGACGGCCATATACGAGTGGCTCTATACCGCACGGGGACAGCGATACTGCAGATATCTCTATTCGAAGCGATACGACAGGAAACGGAGGAAGAAGAAAGCCGATCGGGAGATGATACCCGATCGCGTCAGTATCGAAAAAAGGCCGAGGGGCGCGAAGAACCGTTCCCGGTACGGTCACTTCGAGGGGGACACGGTCGTTTCGAAGCGAGGAGGAACGGGAGGCATGAGCGTGCTCATCGAAAGGAAGAGCCGCTTTCTCGCCGTCCGGAAGATATCGTCGATGTCGTCAAAAGAGAATCTCCTGAAGATACGGGATATGAAAAGATCACTCGACATGAAAAGCGTCACCTTCGACAACGGAATCGAGAACAGGGAACATGCGGAAATCGGCGTCCCGACCTTCTTCTGCGACCCGTATTCCTCCTGGCAGAAGGGAGGGGTTGAGAACGTGAACAAGATGCTCCGGAGATACTTTCCCAAGGGGACGGACTTCGGGGGCGTGAGTCAGCGAGAGATCGACCGGGTCGTCGATCTGATCAACAAAAAACCGAGGAAGATCCTCGGGTATCGGAGCGCGTATGAGGTCGCGCTGGAGCATGGTGTATTATTGAGAGAGTCCTAATTTTTTTCGCGGCCGGGCGTCCTAATTGAGGGGTGAATTTAGGTTAAACTACTGATTTCCCTTTATATCACATTTTCATATTTCTGTCAACTGTTTTCATGTCTTTCGAAAATGCCATTTACACCGTACTTTTTGAAAACGAGGGGATACGCATATTTCGACTTCGTCAGACACGACCGACACGACGAAAAATGGCATAAAAAAATCCGCCGAAGCGGTGCGTGCGCCATAAGAAACCGGACTCTGCATCAATCATCGATGAACAGGTTTCTCCCCTTCTCCATCTTCGCGGCCGTTCCCGGAATTGCCGTAAAAAGGATGTACCCGAAACACATGAATCCGAGTACGAGGAGCAGCGCTCCCGGCGGACCGGATGAGCTCGTTCCCATTCCTGAAGATCCGGACAATACTCCGCCCATCTCGCCGAACGTTCCGGAGATCGAGTCCCACACGTTTCGGGCGGTCTCGTCGGAATCGAAGACGCCCATCATGAACCGTACACCTATCATGAACTGGACGCCCATGACGGACATGTGGAGCAGTTCCTTCGTAGCGGTGAGTCTCTTCACCATACGCGCGGGGTTACGGGTTGGTCCCGACCGCGACCTGCATTCCGACATGCTTTCCCCCTTGAAAGCCCTGTATTGTACATCCGCAAACCGTTCCTGTCAAGTATCACGAAATTCTGTGTAACAAGGAAATGATAATGTCCGCTTTGCGGGAAATAGAAATGTCCGGTTTCCGAGAGTAGGATAGGGAGTTCATCCCTAATCACACTCTCATGGACGGATATATCGTTATGTCACGGAAAGAAGCGAGGTATGCGGAAATCCTGCAGCGGATACGGGACGGAAAGCTCTCTCAAAAGGAAGGAGCGGAAAGACTTTCCCTCACGACCCGCCACGTACGACGACTGTCACGGACATTCGAGCGAGGCGGACTGCCGGGACTCGTCCACGGAAACCGGGGTCGACCGAGTAACCGGAAGGTGTCCGATGAGGAACGGGAACATATCGTCTCATTGATCCGGGAGCGGTATGCGGACTTCCGTCCGACATTCGCCAGAGAGAAGCTTCAGGAGCTGCATGACATCGATCGCGATCCGAAGACGATACGGGCTATCATGGTCGAAGCCGGCCTCTGGAAGCCGAGGATACGGAAGCAGGAGAAACATCGCTCCTGGAGGGAACGGAGACCGTGTTTCGGGGATATGCAGCAGTATGACGGGTCGTATGAATACTGGTTCGAGGACCGGGGACCGAAGTGCTGTCTGCTTGCGTCCATAGACGATGCGACCGGTATCGTGACCCGGGCGGTGTTTGAGGGTCATGAAGGGGTCGAGCCGACCTTCCGGTTCTGGCAGGCATACCTTGAAACGCGTGGAAAGCCCGTTTCCATCTATGTGGACAGGTTCTCGACCTATTCGATGAACCATGAGACGGCGAAAGAGAACGGTGATACGCTGACACAGTTCGAACGAGCCATGAAGGACTCCGGAGTCGAGCTCATACGTGCGAACAGTCCCCAGGCGAAGGGACGGGTCGAACGGCTCTTCGAGACACTGCAGGACCGGCTGGTGAAGGAACTGCGGCTTGCCGGTATCTCAACGCCTGACGAAGCGAACCGGTTTCTCGAAGAGCGCTTTCTGCCGCTCTTCAATGCGAGGTTCTCCGTCGTACCGAGGGAGCAGGGAGACCATCATACGAAGCTTCGAGAACGGGAACGGGAGGCGCTTCCGTCCGTCTTCTCCCGGCAGTGCGAGCGGGTCGTGAAGAAGGACTTCACCGTGACCTATGACAAGGTATGGTATCAGCTCTCCGAGGAACAGCCGGCCACGGTATATACGGGAGACCGGGTCTGTGTCGAAGAACGGCTCGACGACAGTATCCGATTCCGTCTGCACGGGAAGTATCTCCGATCCTGCCAGCTTCCCGAACGTCCGAAGCGGGTCGTTCGGAACGTGACGACACTCAGTCCCCGCTCTCCGTACACACCGGCGAAAGATCATCCGTGGAGAAAATTCGATTTCAGTCATTCATCAAAAGAAATCGTCCGGACCGGACATTTCTAAATCCTTCAGAAGAGGACATTTCTATTTCCCGTTGACACACAGCAACTCGGCATACCGCTATCGGCCATTCTCGTCCGACCTATTCCCCGAAGCAAGATCCTGGTGCGCCAAAATCGACCCCGGGATGAGAGGGATCCATAAAGTAAGGCCGCGAAGCAGTAGCGTTCCGGCAAGAGCCCCCTCGAACGGGATGCCGAGTCCGACGAGCGTCGATACCGCGCCTACCTCGAAGACTCCCACTCCGCCGGGAATGAACAGGACGGTGCCGGCGACCATCGCTATCACATACGCGGAAAACGTTATCGGCAAAGAGGCGTGAATACCCACGGCACGCAGCGTCATCCAAAGTGTGGCCCCGTCGAGGACGAATATGGCCAGTTGAAAAAACGATGCCCTGAAGAAGATATCCCACGCAAGAATCCGTTCCGAGGAAACCGCCGAGACGGCCCGCATCAACCGTTCCACCATCTTCCGACGCGTGATCCAAGCCGGCATTTTCCTGATCCAGTCCCGATTCAACAGGAAGGCGATCGTTCCACTGAATACCACGATTGAGATGGCGGCGAACGCGCCGAGGCTCAGCAATACGATCAGGGTGACCTCGTTATGGAACGAAAGGACGGCGAACGCACCAAGCGCGGCGGACGCGTACGCGGCATAGTGCGACAAGAGATCCACGAAGAGCGCTTCCATGGCGACCGGCGTCGGCACCCCGAAGTGCCGCAATGCCTGCAACGTACCCACGTGCCCGGCGACTCCGGCACTCGGCATGAACTGATCGATGGTCAGACGTTCGATAGCAATGCGTGCCAGTATCCGGGAACGGAGCGGGTGCTTGGCCGCTCGGACCGCGACGTTCCATACCTCGCCTGCCGACACGTACGTCAGCATCTGAAGCACGACCGCGGCGACCAACCACCAGGGCTCCGCCTGTCGCGCCGTACGAAGAAACTGTTCGAAATCCCCGAAGCGCGCGAAAACGAAGACAGACAGTCCGAGTATCAGGATAAAACTGACAATGATACCTTTGATTGGGAACGAACGAAACGATTGAACTGTCCCGTTGACGGTCCCACCCTTCTTTTCTTCACTCATAGGCAAGGAATACCATGCCTCATATCGTATCATATTTTCCGTTTCCCGGGCTGGGAGTCAAGCACCGAGTATTCGTTTTTTCATTCACACATTAATCGAAATCTCTCTTATTATAACCAAAAACGAATACTACGCCCCTTTTACACTGCGCCCGTATAAACACGCCAGGCGACGGTAATGACCGCTATAAAGAAAAAAATCACCGACAGAGTGATGAACAGCCTATGAGTTTTCTTGACCATATCCGGTTCGTTTCAGTGTTATTCCGAACACGAAACAGTATACGCCAAATCATTCTTGTTGAACAGCGCTACGAAAACCTCCGGTCGCCATGCCGATTTATTTACATGTAACGCGCACCCTCATGTGACCGTCTTTACAAGCTCGTACCCCGCATATGCCGGAGTGCCGATCCGGCGCCATAGACTCAGACCTGGACCGCCACGCCCGACCATCGCGAGGTCGGGACTCGCGGAGACGTGAAAAAAAAATGAGCTCATGAAGCAGCATAACAACACCAGCTATCCCTCCGAAATGACCGTTTCCAACCGTTCGACAAGTTCGGGAAAGCTCGCAACCGCAAAGTGGCCAAAACCCTCTACGACAATCGCTTCCGCCCCCGAAAGTGCGTGGGAATATTTCTCAAGCTCCGCGAACCGTACGACCGGATCATCCTTCGAATAGCAGAGTAGTATCTGCTCGGTCTGTCGGACGATACCGTCGAGATTTTCCGGGAGACGGAAGTCGCCAAGCGTATATTCCGATTCGTCGTCGAACGGGGCCGCGACGAGCACGAGAAGTCGGACCTTCACGGGAAGTGTCCAGGTTGACAGGTACTTCGCCAAAAACATCCCGCCAAGGCTGCTTCCGACCAGGATGACACCGTCGCGAAAAAGCGGCACATACCGGTCGAACCACGCCTCCCATTCCGTATGCCGCGCATCCAGCTTGTTCGGCATCTCGGGAATGAAGATTTCGGCCCGATCGAAAAAACGCCGGGCGATATCCTCGCGCCAATGCGGCTTCGGTTCCGGGGTTCACACAGGATTCCTCAGTTCTCGACCAATACGCAGATATTCCAAAACGTCCTTCCGATCGGCGAACACCTCTCCCCCATGCACGAATGCGATCTGCGGCTTGTTGCTTGGTTCCATAGGGTCAGTTCTTTTCTTAGTGTCTGATGAGCTGATACTAGCACAGTATCGGATTCGGGGATATGAATGCGAAAAGAGCACCTCAATTACAAAAAGGTGCTCTATTCATTTTCGTTGGCCGAACATGCATCAGACAACGACCACTCCTTCAGGAAGATCGTCGGTCGTAGTCAAGAGGAGATAGATCGCCGGAATTTTATGCAGCGGCACCCCAATCGGTGTCGCTGACAGGTCCGTTCCCGGCAGATCAGTGCGCCTCTTTGATCTGGTAAAGCCGCAGGCGTAATAATCGTGCTTCGTGAACACGAAATACTTTGACGCACGATGCTCTGGACATCCCCCATGCCCGGGTTCGAGCACGGTGTAGCTCAGTTCCACCGAAACATCCCCTTTGATGAACTTTGCAGGCTTATCCGGGTTTATCCGGATGACACGCATCTGTGCCGCCATCCCCTCGAGCGTGTCAGGCAACGCACCGCGCCAGAGCAGGGTGTACAGAATGGTGTAGACCTCCTGCGTGTTGTTTATGACGAGGAAAGACTCCGCCTTATCGACCACGCCTGCCTTCGCAGAACGAGTGCGATAGATGCCAAGCCTCATCGGCTCACCGTCAGGCTGGGTTATGACGTACTTCAAACCCTTGATGACGATCGATATTTCTGTGTGGGTAGTTATTTCTACCGCGGGCTTCGAAGACGGAGATGCTGTGTGCATGATTAAACAGGTCTGAGGTTATGAAGATACAACTACGAGAACAACGTAATATACCGCAAAAAGGCGTCACTGTCAAGACACCGTAATGTTTCAATACCTTTGCATCACCTGCTAGACTGACCTGTTTAATGCAAAGATATGGCATACACCTCGAATCCGAATATCCCGAAGGTGCGCTGGCAAGCCGTGAAGATGCTCAGATCAGGAAAGAGTTCCCGTGA
>CAINXS010000011.1 GCA_903854995.1 Candidatus Moraniibacteriota bacterium
AGACGGACGATCAAGAAGGTTCAGGACGAGTTCAACGAACGTCCGAGAAAGGCACTCGACTTTTCCACTCCGAAAGAAAAATTCAATGCCCTTGTTGCATTAGAAATGGGAAGCTAAGTCCGAAAACGCGTCACCTTACGCATCGAACTCCTCATAAAAGCCTTCCTCGTCTTCCTCGGGGAGCAAGCCCCTCATTAAAAAACTGGTGGAAAAAGAAAAACATACCGACGAACGCACCACGAATGGAGGAAACCTTTTCGTGTGGGATGCAGAAGGTCTTCCCGACGTTTTTGACGGAAATGGCTATATCTGGGGACATGGGATCAATATTCAATGATCAATTCACAATTTTCAACCCCGACGGAAACAGATCATTCCTTTGACGAATTGAGCATCTTTTGGAAAATCAGCGTCAATGTAGCCTTTTCCATCGTTGATTGAAAAATGGAGATTGAGAATTGATAATTCTCTCCGCCTGCATATTATCGCAAATCGGCTAATCTTTCCATCGTCTGACAAAACCTCCTACCTGTTGCATATATCCGCATTGAGAATGACGCGTCACGGATTCTGGTGGTTAGGGTCGAAAATCATGAAAGCGGGGTTCGTTTGTTCGAACTTCCCGCTTTCAATTCAGTTCCGACACCGACAGTACCTTGCGAAAGAACTCGCGCAGATGAAATGACATCCATTCCGACTCCCGCATTATCTGAAAGAACGCACTCAGCACATCATCCCCTCTTCCGAATGGTCGTATGCGTTCCTTCGATGGAAGTGAGGCATGGCTGGTGACCAGGAGTGTCCGCACGGAGTTTCCGTACAAGTAACTCCGCTGATTGGATGCTATTGAGAACGCATATCGTATGGGTTCCCAACCATTCTGCCGCAAGGCATCAAGCAACTCCTCCTGGGTTATCAGACATGTCGATTCTATCTTTTGATGATTCATTTCCAGGATTAGCGACAGCCCGACCCATATCACCCTTCCATTGCCGTCACGCTCAGGAATGATTGCCCGAGAATTCAGATCAAAAAGATCTAATTCGGCGAAACCGATCGGATTACTCGCCGACGGAGAGGCCGACTTGGAAACGAAAATTACCTGTGGCGCAGTATTCATCAAATATCCTGCCTCGTAGGTTATCTCCTTATCTCTGACCGCTTGCGGATACGCTTTCGCGATAACCGCGTCCAGCAGGCCACAGTATCCCGAAGAAACGATATGCGCGTTCATCCTTTTTCCAGTTTGAGATTGTAAGAAACATGGTCATACTGTTTCACGAACGTGCCCTTCTGTCAATATCACCAAGCACGATTTTCGTATATTTGACGTATTTATCGTATTGTGATATTCTATTATGCTGTTTAAAATTAGTCTTCAATAACCCTATCCCAAAAGGAGCTCATTGATGAGCAAAAGCCCGAAATACTGCACTCTTGGCGATTATCTGAAAACTGGAAACCGGATCGCCTTTCTTGTGGTTCAAGATTCGCAGGGAAGGATCGTTCTCAAAGAGAAAAAACTGTGGAACGACCCGCTCGCTGGCGACAAGCCGTCACTTAGAAAAATAGCGCTGCCGGACGGTCAAAAACTGGAACATCCGCCTGGCACCGTCCTTGCCGGGACGGTCGTTTCCATCACGAATGTCGGAAAGATTCGCAAACGCAAGCCCTTGTACCTGCACGAGGTCAGGGTTACGGTAAAAGATGTTCGCGTCGAAAAAGGCGCGGCAACGACGTATGCGTACTCTCTCTTCGGCGACAGCGTTATCGAAATCCAGGAAATATTCGTCGGCGACGTACGTCTTGGCAGACTCTGCTGGTCATTGCGCCAGGGAAAGGCGTCCCGCGGCATCCCGCTGCATTCGCTTCCATCAATGCCGAAGGCCGAATACGACGATCTCGGTCGCAAGATCGACTGGGAACGAAGGAGACGCAACATCGACGATGCCACGGCAAAAAGGATTCAGACCTATTTGGATAATCCGGACACCAAGGCTTAGTCAAACGCATAACGATTCCCCAATCATCGCAAACAAAGGAGTATTGAGTGAAACAACGCATTCCACATCGGTCATCACTTATCATCAAGAATCCGGCCGATATCGGCGTTCATAGCGACGATGTCGTCATCTTCCCGGTCCTCTGGGAAAAATTATCACTTCATCGCCTGTCGAGGCCGAAGTTAATTCCGCACAACTTCACCAATCTATCCATTACCCTGTCCGACCGGGTAATTGTGACGACACGGGTGGTCCACGGAAAAAATATGATCCGGACCGCCCACTTCAACGAGGATCCATGGGCGAACGGAATGCCATCCGTACGTGTTCCGACATTCGAGGGCTGGCAGGATTTTTCATCCGTACAGGACAATGTCTGCCTCGGCACCGTGTCGGAAATCCGGATCATGGCTCGCGGTACGGGAATGAGCCAGCAGAAGCCGACAATCATCTGGTTCGAACTGACCAAGATCCGGCCTATCCGATTGCATTACGAGTACGAGTATGTCCGTTTCGGTGACGTGATTACCGAAATATCGCGTCGCTCGTTCAAGAACGAACCGGTGGACATGCACCGACGGACCTTCAGTACGGACGGGATTCCGCGATACATCCTCGGCCGTATTCCGTATCCGAAACCTGGAGGAAGGGATGCCCGTTTGCTCGCCTCATACCTCGCGAAAAGGCATCTTGCAAAAAGGGCACCGGAAGATTGCCTCAGTAGAATCAGAAACGTCTTCGGCAACCACTGAATGACGGAGGAGGGCCTGTACCGCGTTACAGACCTTTTCTCATACCTGCTTGAAGTTTCCATTTTTCCTTTTTTGCCTTATACTGGCCTATATGCGATTCTACAATACTCTCAGCAAGAAAAAGGAAGAGTTCACTCCACTGAACCCCGGAAAGGTCGGCATGTATACGTGCGGACCGACGGTCTATGATTTCGCGCACATCGGCAACCTGCGGGCATACGTCTTTTCCGACACGATCCGCCGGCTCTTGGAACACGAGGGATACGAGGTTCGACTTATCAAGAACATAACCGACGTCGGCCATCTGACGGAAGACGATCTGGCGCAGGGCGACTCCGGCGAGGACAAGGTGGCACGAAAGGCGGCGAAGGAAAAAAAGACGCCCGAGGAAATCGCCCGATTTTACGAAGACGCGTTCCGATCGGACGAGGAACGGATGAACATCATCCCTGCCCAGTTCTTCCCTCGCGCCACGGCACACATCCCGCACATCATCCGGATGGTCGAGACGCTCATCGCCAAAGGACACGCATATGAAGTGAATGGTAACGTTTTTTATGACGTCACTTCCTTTCCCGATTACGGAAAACTCTCCGGCAACACTCTCGAAAACCTGAAGATTGGCGCACGGCTCGAGGAACACCCTGACAAACGCAATCCGTGGGACTTCGCGCTGTGGCTATCCGCGCCGAAAGGACACCTTATGCATTGGCCGTCCCCGTGGGGTGAGGGCTATCCCGGTTGGCATATCGAATGTTCGGCGATGAGCCAGGAATACCTGGGCGACACGCTCGACATCCATACCGGCGGCGAAGATCACATCTTCCCCCACCATGAGGCGGAAATCGCGCAATCCGAAGGAACGACCGGTAAGCCGTTCTCGCGGTTCTTCATGCATGAGCGCCACATCCTTGTCGACGGTCAGAAGATGTCGAAGTCGAAAGGAAATTCCTACATACTGCAAGACATCATCGATAAAGGATTCTCCCCAATGGATCTTCGCCTTCTCTACCTCTCCGCGCACTATCGGAGCCAGATGAACTTCACCTGGGACAGCCTCGCCCAGGCGCGAAAAAATCGCGAGACCCTTGCCAACTTCCGCGAACGGATCGTTTCGACGCCGAAAATGGATGGAACGGATATCGCGGCGGATTCCCGCACCGCGTTTCTGGAAGCCATGCGCGACGATCTCAATACGCCGCTCGCGCTCTCGGCCCTGCTTGGATTCGTCAATCGCGTGAACGCGGCACTTGATCGGAAGGAATCGTTCGACATGACGGCAGCAGCAGGCTTTCTCGACGAGGCGCTCGGCCTGTTCGGCATGAGGTTCGAGTCTTCGTCCGTCATATCTGATTCCGACGAGATCCGCGACCTCGTCGCCAGACGGGAACGGGCCCGTACGGAAAAAGACTTCGCTCTCGCCGACCGTCTCCGGGACGAACTCGCCGCCCGCGGCATCCAGATTCGAGACTCGGTTTCCGCAAAAGACATCGTTCCAAAGCCGAAGATATCGAAAGAGTAAACTTCGGACAACTTCATCCGGCTCTTCTCCATTCACTACCATAGTACGTTATAGAGTAGTGAAACGATTTTTTCTCGGATGCAAATATTTCATTCAGACATAAAGCAAGCCCCATCGTTTCCGATGAGGCTCATTGCAATTGATGGATCCGTCCTCTGAGCTCCTCAACTTCGCGGACGAGCTTCGGGGACAGCGTTTCCTTGCGTGCGTACGAGTAGGTTCCACAAAGCATCGTCCACGCCGACAGGATAGCTTCGGTTTCGAAGCCGTTCCCAAGTAGATACCGCAGATGATGAATCCGCTTCCGAAGCGTGCGTTTGAAGTCACGCGTATTGTGGACATCGCCATCCCGAAGTACGAGCCCGAGGCTATGAACGGCATTTCCAGGAAGCGTCCGCACCCTCAGTTTATGGGTTTCGAACATCGGGTGATACCATTCGCTTCTCGGTACATTATTTAATAGATCCATCCGCCAGATCTTCTTCAATACCGTCCAGACGAGCTTCCGGTCCATGCGAGCCCCCGGCACGGAAAAGAAGACGTTGTCAGCATACCGTGTATACGTTCCGCCGACGCGTCGTGCCAGACGTGAGAGACGTTCGTCGATCCACTCGAACATCAGCTCGAAAATCCGGGGACTAAGCGGCGAACCCTGCGAAAGCCTTCCCTCGAACGTGGCAAGATCGGCCAAGATGTCTGATACCCGCCACGAATATCTGCGTTTCCGAAACCAACGGAATATCACGTCTCTCTCGATACTCGGGAATGCGTCCGTCACGTCGACCATGAGCAGGGACGTGTTTTTGGCATGCGGCAGCAACGCTTCTACACTGCTTCCGCCAAGAAAGCCGAACGAGTGTGGACTTCTGGCGTAATCACAAAACAGCTCCCGTGCTATTTTCCGCTGGACTGTCTTGAGTTCCTTGTGAGGAGCGGTAATCGTCCTCATCCCCTTTCCATCCCGTTTTTTCACGGAAAACGTCGTGTAGCCGAATGACCCGGCACGGAATCCCGAGACCGTAAAGAGAAAGCGATGAGGTTTCATGCCGATTCTTTCGGCAAGCCACAGCAACGCCGCTCTCTCCCTTTTCCGAATGCGTTCCGCCCGTTCGTTCATCCGCTCGCTCGTATACTGCTCGATATTCGCCTCCTGTTCCTCGGCATCGCGACCGAGGGACAAAGCGAACTCGATATCCGATTTCCTCCACGGAATCTGATTCATTGACTCCCCCCTTGATCGTTTCGTTGAATGAAGTGCTGTAAAAAAACACCTCCGCCCTCCCGAACTATCGGAAGGAATCGGAGGGAACCGTTATGACCGCTCCGCGCCGGGTTTGCGATGGACGTAGCCTCGCCTGACCGGATAACCTTCTTATCCGTCCGAATTCCGACGGACTCTCCGACCCATGGTAGGCACTCGGAGACACCGAGCGACACGGTGACACGACTATAACAGATTCGGATCAAAAGTCAATGATCCGTAATGTTTCAATACCTTTGCATCACCTGCTAGACTGACCTGTTTAATGCAAAGATATGGCATACACCTCGAATCCGAATATCCCGAAGGTGCGCTGGCAAGCCGTGAAGATGCTCAGATCAGGAAAGAGTTCCCGTGA
>CAINXS010000012.1 GCA_903854995.1 Candidatus Moraniibacteriota bacterium
CCAAGCATTAAAGCTGTTGAATCAAATAGAAAAGTCATTGGTGACTGGCTGAAAGATGACAGCCTTGCATCAATCAAGACTGAAGCTCAAAAAGTTGCAAAGAAAATCTATGGACCTTTGCAAGATGATATGAGTGATTTTATTTCAGCAAATGGACAGCCACGAGATTTAGCTAAGTGGAAGATTGCAAATAAAAATCTTGCAGATTCAATTGGCGATTTGGAAAAAACAGCATTGAAGTCAGCAATAGACAAGGCAGACGTAACGCCAGAACTTGTCATGAATATGCTGTTGAGCAAAAAGCCTAGCGATTCAGCATTGCTATATAAATCGCTTTCTGATGAAGGAAGAAAAAACGCAAAAGCAGCGATCATTAACCAGGTAGCAGCTAAGGCTTCAGTTGCTGATGCAACTGTTCCAGGCGGTAAAGTCTTCAGTCCTGAGGCATTTGCAAGAGAGGTCGATAGGCTTGAGCCTACAGTGAAAAACTTTTTCCGTGGTGACGAATTGAAGCAACTGCAGGGTCTTTCAAGAGTTATAACTCTGACACAAAGAGCGGCCCAAGCTGGAGTTAGTCCATCTACTGGCGCACAGATTGCACCACTTGTCACATATGGAGGATTGGCGCAATTCTTTAGCAGCCAAGGATTTGGGCCGATTGGATCACTTCTAGGCACTGCTACATCTGTTGGTGCTCTTGGTGGAGCTGCAAGAGTCTACGAATCTGCGCCAATCAGAAATATCATGATTAAGCTGGCTCAGTCACCAAGGAACACACCAGAAGAAGCTAAATTGCTAAACAAATTGGCTCTTACCGTCCAGCAGATGGAAAAAGAAAAACAGCCTCAAGAATAACGTAAACTCACACCATCAACCCACGGGTGACCCATGCCAGCACTATCAATCAACGTACCTTTCCCAGTGTTCCAAGATCGAGACGGCCAGCCGTTGGACAATGGCTATGTCTACATCGGTACACCATACCTAGATCCGCAAACCAACCCTGTGCAGGTCTATTTTGACGATGCGCTGACGATTCCAGCCGCTCAACCACTGCGCACAATCAACGGTTACGTGTCGAATGCTGGCACCCCAGCACAGCTTTATGTGAACGGTGTCAACTTCTCCATCAAGGTGCTTGATAGCAAGGCGAACCTTGTTTACAGCTTCCCTGATGGGAGCGGAATCAGTCCTAATGCGTCTGGCATTCAATATGACCCTGCTGGCACTGGCGCAGTTGCTACTACCGTTCAGGCAAAACTCCGCGAATCTGTCAGCGTCAAAGATTTTGGCGCAGTTGGCAATGGGATTGCAAACGATACGACAGCACTACAAGCCGCCGTCACTTATGCCGTCAGCAATGGAAAAGCACTTTACATCCCGTCTGGAACCTATCTCTATTCATCACTGACCGGCTTAGATCAGAACAACATTGTTATTGTTGGTGATGGTTCTGGTTTGAGTGTGCTGAAGTTTACAGGAACTGGAATTGCCCTTGACCTTGGCACCACAGTAGGATTTAGGCAAGGTATTAACCTGTCAGGCTTTACCGTTGAAGGCAACTCTAACGTCACAGCCATTGTCAGAGCTACTGCAATTGCTAGATGTCAATGGACTGATATTAATGTCAGAGAAGCAAACCAGGCAACAGGCGTTGGTTTTGTGTTTAGAGGATGTCAGTTGAGCCGTTTTGATTCTTTAATGTGTTCACAAGATCGTCAAGCCATGACGAACCCGCCAGCAGAAGGCTTTAACATTGAAGCGTTGGCTCCTTACGGAAACAGCAGTAACAACACATTTACAAATCTTTACG
>CAINXS010000013.1 GCA_903854995.1 Candidatus Moraniibacteriota bacterium
CGCCCACAGGCTCCGCCTGAAGGCCGCGATGGAAAAGCTCGAGGCGGAAATCGGTCGCGAGATCCGGTTCGTCCTCATGGATACCGACGAGCTTCATTACCGACTCAATATGCTGGACCGGTTCCTGATCGAGTTCCTCGAAGGTCCGTAGCAGGAGGTTCAGAACCGCGTGCCGGAAATCAAGCGCTTCATTGCCGGACTGAAGAAATGAGTCGTTCCGGCGGTCCTCGTTCCGACATGAGATAACGGTTCATTCTTATGTCTCCGATCGTTCTTATCGTGATCGTACTCGTCCTGGCCGCCGCCGCGGCCGTTTTCGTCGTAGCGTCGTCCAAGGAATCCCGTCGTCAGACCGCGGAGGACCGGAAGTTCATGCTCGACCGGATGGAAACGCTCGATCGCCGGCTGAGCCAGGAAATGCATCAGTTTTCCACGGCGGTATCGGGACAGATCGGGACGCTGAATACGGCGCTCGACCGTCGGCTCGGCGAGAATACGCAGCGGCTCGATTCCCGTCTCGACGGCGCGGCACGATCGTTCGCCGAGGTCCGCGCGGCGCTTGCCGAAGTGCGTGCCTCGAACAAGCAGATCCTCGAAGTCGGCAGGGAAGTCTCATCGCTGCAGGAGATCCTTCGCGCGCCGAAGATGCGCGGCGGTTTCGGCGAGCTGATGCTCGGCAACCTGCTCTCGCAGATGCTTCCCAAGGAGCACTTCGACCTTCAATACGGTTTCAAGAGCGGGGAGGCGGTGGACGCGGTCATCCGTCTCAAGGGCGGGCTCATCAGCGTGGACTCCAAGTTCCCGCTCGAGAACTTCAAGCGCATGATCGAGGCGAAAGGCGACGACGAGCGTCGCGCCGCCAGGAGGCAATTCGTTTCCGACGTGAAAAAGCACGCCGATTCCATCGCGTCGAAATACATACTGCCGGAAGAGGGGACGCTCGGGTTCGCGCTCATGTACATTCCCGCCGAAAACGTGTATTACGAGATCATCATCAAGGATGAGGACGGGACCGGATTGGCCGAATATTTCTTCGGGAAGCGGGTGATTCCCGTATCGCCCAACTCGTTCTATTCGTATCTCCAGACGATCGCCATCGGACTGCAGGGGATGCAGATCGAGAAGCGGGCGAAGGAGATCATGGGGCAGCTCGGAAAACTCTCGGTCGAGCACGGGAAGTTCCTCCGCGAATTCGAGGTGCTCGGCGGCCACATCGGCAGCGCGCACAAGAAATACGATGACGCGGAAAAGCGGCTCGGCAAGGTTGCCGATCAGCTCGAACGGGTTCAGACCTCCTCGGTGATCGTCGCCGAGGGTGACGAGCTGCTCTCCGCCGAGGTCGAATCCCTTTCCGGACCGAACCTATGAATGCGATATCGATCCAGGAGAAAAAGGAGGATGCCGACGTCGTCCAGACCGCGGAGGCGGCGGAAAACCGTGTTGCGGAAGAGATTCCGGACGCGGACGAGGGGTCGACTTTTTTCGCGAATCCTCTGGTCCGTTCGCTCATCGCCGCCTCGTCCTGCATCATCCTGTTCTCGTTCGCGGCGGTCTACCTTTTCGTCATCCGGGGGGCGAGCGGTACGATCGTACTTCACTTCAACGTGTACTTCGGTGTCGATATCGTCGGGAACCCGTGGCAGGCGCTCCTTATCCCCGCCATGTCGCTCCTGTTCCTTCTTCTGAATATCGGTCTCGCATACCGGTTCTACGTCGTGCGCGAGCGTGTCGCGGCGCATATCCTCCTGTTCGCGGCGTTCCTCTCCGCACTTTCGGCCGGAGTGGTCACCGCGGCCCTCTCGTTCATCAATTCCTGACGAAAAAGCGACATGAGCAGTCCGATCACTACGGAATCAGAATATGGGGCGTTCCGTTTCCCTGATCCCCGCGACCCCGATCCCAGGCAACATCGCATCCAGCGGGCACTCGAGATCATTCCGGGGTCGCTGTCGTGGACGGTCGTTTCGGGCATCCTGCTCGCGTCATGGCTCGCTCCGATCGCGGCGGCGGTCTTCGTCATCCTTTACGATATCTACTGGCTGTTCCTGACAGCGTACGTGACCCTTTTTTCCACGCTGTCATACCGGGATCTCCGCAGGGGGATGCGGACCAACTGGTGGGAACGGCTTGTACGTTCGCATGAAGTGGAACGGTACCGGACCGAGCTTATCGATCGCGGTGAATATCTGAGGCGGATGTTGCGCGAGGAACGGATGACCCTGCGACAGCGAAGGCTTGTCCGACGGGAGAGGAGGGAAGTCCTTCGTCATGTCCGCGAGCTAACGGAACTCTCCGCCCGCAAGGACGAGATCATGGACCATCGGGAGATCATCCACGCGGTGCTCCTTCCTACGGCGGGCGAGGATGCGGATATCATCGAGCCGGCCATCCGTTCCATCGCCGAGTCGACGTTTCCGAAATCGCAGATCATCGTCATTCTCGCGACGGAAGAGCGCGAACCGGAATCGACCCGGTTGCCGAAGGTCGAGACGCTCCGAAAGAAGTTCGACGGCGTGTTCAGGGATTTCATCGTGACGACGCACGAAGTCGCGGAAGGGGAGCTCAAGTGTAAGGCGTCGAACGCGGCATACGCCGCGAAGAAGCTCCGCACGTATCTCGACGAGCACGGCATCTTGTACGATCGGGTCATATTCTCGAACTTCGATTGCGATACCGTGGCGCATCCGGAATACTTCTCCGCACTCGCGTATTCCTATGTCACCGATCCGGACCGGCTCCGCCGGGCGTACCAGCCGTTGCCGATGTATCATAACAATCTGTGGGACACGAACGCGTTCGTGCGCGTCACGGTCACGGGATCGTCGTTCTGGCACATGTATCAGGGGACCCGGCGCGAGATGGTCACCTTCTCGTCACACTCCGAACCGTTCGATACGCTCGTGCGTGTCGGATATTGGCCCGTCAACATGATTTCGGAGGATTCCGTCATCTATTGGAAGGCGTTCTCGTATTTTCACGGAGACTACAAGGTGAAACTTATCCCGCTTCCCGTGTCGCTCGATGCGGTCCTCGCGGATACGTACGTGAAGACCCTTGGAAACGCCTACAAGCAGAACCGACGCTGGGCGTACGGCATCGAGAATTTCCCGGTCATGATGCGCGCGTTTTGGCCGGACAAGAAGATGCCTTTTTTCCACAAACTCCGGGTCACCGAGGAAATCCTCGAGGGGCACCTGTCGTGGGCGACCGCTCCGCTGATACTCTCGTTTCTCGGATGGCTGCCGCTCTTTCTCGGCGGGGCGGCGTTCAATGAGAGCGTTCTTGCCCATAATCTGCCGGTCGTCACGCGGACGCTCATGACGCTTTCCATGGGAGGATTGATCACGCTCGTCTTCCTCTCGTTCCTGATGCTTCCGAAACGTCCGAAACGATACGGCCGCTGGCGGACCGTGTTCATGTTCGCGCAGTGGTTCCTTGCACCGTTCGTGGCGCTTCTTATGGCGACTCCGGCGCTCGACGCTCAGACACGTATCCTGACGAAGCACTATTTCGGCGAATTCTGGGTCACCGCGAAGGTGAGGCGGAAGTGATTCGGGGTTCGGCCTCCACGAAATCGCGAAACACGTATGTCCGAGCAATTCCTCTTTCCGTTTCTGATCGCTTTTGTTCTGTCTGTCCTGCTGCTGTCGGTCGTTCCTGCGCTTTCGAGGCGCTTTGCCAGCGAGAGGAACGAACGAGACCGGACGCACAAGACGATGCCGCGGCTCGGCGGTGTGGCGCTCATCGCCGCGTTTCTCGTGGCTGTTCTCCTGAACGCGGATCTCGCGTCCTCCGGTCCGTTGCTCGGCCTGGTGGTCGGGTCTTGCTGTATCCTGCTGTTCGGTACGTGGGACGATATCGTTCCGCTCGGCTGGAAACCGCAGTTCGTGTTCCAAATCGGTCTCGCCGGTCTCCTGTTTTTTTCGGGCATGAGGGCATGGGTCCTGACGAACCCCTTCGGAAGCTCCTGGTTTCTTCATCCCGAAACGTCTCTATTCCCGAGTCTTTTCGTCGGTATCATTTTTACGCTGCTCATCGTCAATGCGATGAATTGGGTCGACGGCGTGGATGGCCTCCTGGGAGGGGTTTCTTTTTCGGCATTTGTCACGCTCTTTTTCGTCAGTCTCCGGCCCGAGGTGGGCCAGCCGACGATCGCCATCCTGGCGTCCATATTCGCCGGACTCTCACTCGCCTTTCTCATATATAATGTTCCTCCGGCACGATTATTGGCTGGAACGTCCGGGTCCTATTTTCTCGGGTTCGGCGTAACCGCTCTCGCTCTTTTTTCCGGAGCGAAAATAGCCACAACCCTGTTGGTACTTTCGGTTCCCGTTCTGGATGCGTGTTTCGTGATCGTTGCCCGTATCCGGGCTGGGCATTCTCCGTTTCGCGGTGGGGATGAGCGACACCTGCACGATCGTCTTCGGAACGCCGGATGGTCCGATAGGGCCATCATGATTTTTTTCACTCTCATTTCTGCCCTTTCGGGCGTCGCCGCGCTCGTTTTGCCGGCCACGGGGAAAGCGTTCTTTCTCCTCGCACTCGTGGCGGGATTCGTATTCCTCGTGTCCGGTCTCGGAAACGTGACAAAAAAGAGATATGATTAGCATCGACCAAAAAGCCCTCCGTCTCTACACGCTTGTCATGCTACCGGTCGCGATTGCCGCGGCGTGGTTCGTGTTCCGATCGGACCGCACATCGACGGCGGGGATGGTCCGCGTTCCGACCGGAAAAGTGAGCGTGATGGTCGATGGTCGTGAGTTTTCGGCCGAGGTCGCGGATACGCCGTCATCGCGGGAACTCGGACTCGGTGGTCGCGACTCGCTCTGTGCTTCGTGCGCGATGCTGTTCCGATTCGATACGCCCGGGAACTATGGCTTCTGGATGAAAGGGATGCGTTTCCCGCTGGATCTCGTCTGGATCCGCGAGGGGATGATCGTCCATGTGGAGCAAAACGTCTCTGCGGACTCGATCCGGACCATGTATCCCGGCACGGATGCGACCGAAGTGCTCGAGACGAACGCCGACGCGTTGTCGGGTGTCCGTGTCGGGGATCGCATCGAGGTCGGAACGGTTTCCGAGCGATAGAAACGCCGTCCGAAAGACGGACGGCGATACCGAAGGCCGGGTCTTCGGATCGCGATGCGGTCACTTCTTTTCTTTCTCTTTCTCCTCTTCTTCCCGAATGGTCCGGCGGATTTTGGACTTGGCGGTCGAGGTTTTCACGAAGAGGTTTCCTGCGGCGGTGTGTCGATGCCTTTATGTCGTATCTCGATGATGCCAGATTCGCTCATTTCGCCCTTGGACGTCCGCAGTATCTTGTACTCAAACGGAAATGTCTCCAATACCTCGTGTGGAATCGGGTCGAAATCGGAAAATTTCGAGTACATCAACAAAGCCGCACCGCCCGGATTCAGAAAACGGGAAAGTGACTTCAGGAATCGGACACGGATATTCTCTTCCGCACTCCACAAAGGTTCGAGTATCCGGGGGAGATTTCTCCGCTTCGGATGTGTCGCTGGCGCATTGAACAGGATAAGGTCGAACGTTTCTTCGATGTTGGAAAACAGGTCTGATTCTGAGACGCGGACTTCAGATGCCCCGTTTCGTTTCATATTATCCTTTGCGTTCGCAACCGATTCTGACATGTTGTCGGTCGCCAGGATATCCCTCAATCCTTTTCGATAGAGGAATAGGGAAAGGATTCCGGAACCGGTTCCAATATCCAATACGGAAGTGTCCGGACGTATCGGATAACCATCGAGAACTTCCAAGAACATCTTCGTTGATTTTCCCTTGCCTGGATCCCATACTCCGGATCCGACACGTATGGAAATCCCTGCAATTGATTCATTGTGATCCGCCGCGTCAGGTCCGCGCGAGTCTATGTGGCCGAGATACTCGTCGATGTCCTTCATATGTAATCAGATTAAGGGTGTAGCTCCATTACTCTTTCTCCTCTTCTTCCCGGATGGTCCGGCGGATTTTGGACTTGGCGGTCGAGGTTTTCACGAAGCGGAGCCAGTCCGCGTTCGGCTTCTTCCGGTCCTTGGCAACGAGGATCTCGACGACCTGGCCGTTCCTTATGACGGAATCGAGCGAGGACATCTTGCCGTCGATCTTCGCCCCGACGGCGTGCTCGCCGACCTCGGTATGGATCGCGTAGGCGAAGTCGATCGGCGTCGCTTCTTCGGGGAGCTCGATGATGTCGCCCTTCGGGGTGAAGGCGAAGATGTGGTTCTTGAAGAACTCGATCTTGAGTCCGGACAGGAATTCCGCATCGTCGCGGCCGACTTCCTTTTGCCATTCCTTGAGCTGCGCGACCCAGGCGACTTCCTTGGGTTTTGAGGTGGGCGTCGGTTTTCTCCCGAAGACGAACGAACGCCATCCGCCGCGTTCCTTCTCGGTATAGACCCAGTGCGCGGCGATGCCGTATTCCGCCTCGTCGTGCATTTTCGGTGTCCGTATCTGAAGTTCGAAGATCCTTCCCTCGGGGCCGAAAACGGTGGTGTGGAGCGACTGGTACCCGTTCGGTTTCGGAAGCGAGATGTAATCCTTGATGCGGCCGACGAGCGGTCGGTACCGTTTGTGGATGGCGCCGAGCGTCTCGTAGCAGTCGACGATTTCGGGAACGATGATCCGTACGGCGACGAGGTCGTACACCCGGCCGATTTCCATGTCGTGTTTCTGCAGCTTCCGGAAGAGACGGTAGAGGTGTTTGGTCCGTCCGTCGATGTCGACGATCTTGATGCCGTCGCCGCCGAGTTCCTTGCGGAGCAGTTTTATGACGCGCTCGAGATAGGTTTTTCCTTCCCGCACGTAGGTCTCCTCGATCTGCCGCATCTCCTCGTAGTGTTCCGGGTCGAGATACTTGAAGGAAAGGTCCTCGAGTTCGCCCTTGATCTCGCTGATACCGAGACGGTTCGCGATCTGGGCATAGATTTCCATCGTCTCGCGGGCGATCCGCTGCTGTTTTTCCGGCGGAAGGGCGTCGAGCGTGCGCATGTTGTGGAGCCGGTCGGCCAGCTTTATGATGACGACGCGGATATCGGCGGCCATCGCGAGGAACATTTTCCGAAGATTCTCCAGGAAGTATTCCTCGTGCGAACCGCGGAGCTTGATCCGACCGAGCTTGGTGATGCCGTCGACGAGCGATTCGACTTCCGAACCGAACCGCTTCCCGACCTCGGCAAGGGTGTGTTCCGTGTCTTCCGGGACGTCGTGCAACAGGCCGGCGGCGAGGGTTTCCTTGTCCATTCCGATTTCGGCGAGGATTTTCGTGACTGCGATCGAGTGCGTCACGTAGGGCTCGCCTGATTTCCGGTTCTGCCCCTCATGCGCTTTCAGGGCGAATGCGAATGCATCCTCGATGAACCGCCGTTCCTCGGCCGAGAACGGGCGACGGGATGATTTGAGGATATCGTCGAGGGTGGCGATGTCGGGATTGCTCATAGAGGCGTTGATTCGGGGTCCGCCTTCCCATTTAATGCCGAAAGCTGGTTTTGGGCAAGTTTCGGTATTTTACGGCCGTTTCCACTTGATTTATTTCCGGAAGAAGAGTATCATCCTCGATTATGTTCAGTATTAACCGAACGGCATATGCAGATGACGAAGAAGACGAAAATCGTGGCGACCATCGGCCCCGTCACGACCAGCGAGGCAATGCTGACGAAGCTCGTGAAGTCGGGACTCAACGTGATGCGACTCAACTTCTCGCACGGTGATTTCGCCGAGCATCAGGAGAAGGTCGACAATCTTCGAAAAGTCACGGAGAAGCTTGGGACGCCCGTCGCGATCCTGCAGGACCTGTCGGGGCCCAAGATCCGCATCGGCGAATTCTACAAGGAGCGCGTGATACTGAAGGAGGGGGACGAGTTCGTCCTCACCACGGAGAAGTGTATCGGCGACGAGCATCGGGCGTCCATCAACTATCCGAAACTCCCGCAGGAGATAAAGCCGGGTGCGTTCATCATGGTAGACGACGGAAAGAAGAAGCTCGAGGTGCTCTCGATCAAGGGAAACGAGATCAAGACGAAGATCATCGTCGGTGGCGAGACGAAGGGGCGCCGCGGCGTGAACCTGCCGGGTACCGACCTTTCCATAAGCTCGCTCACCGCGAAAGACCGGAAGGATATCGAGTTTGGCGTGAAGAACCAGGTGGACTTCGTAGCGCTCTCGTTCGTGCGGCGTGCGAGCGACGTTCATGAGCTTCGTCGGATCCTCGAGAAGAAGGGTCTTCCGGCGCAGATCATCGTGAAGATCGAGACGACGCAGGCGATAGACAATCTCGAAGAAATCATCCGGGCGACCGACGCGGTCATGGTGGCGCGCGGCGACCTCGCGGTGGAAGTGCCGATGGAACAGGTACCACTTCTCCAGAAGCGGATGGTGCAGATGGCGCGCGAGCTCGGCAAGCCGGTGATCGTCGCGACGCAGATGCTCGAATCCATGATCAATGCCCCGGTGCCGACGCGCGCCGAGGTGAACGATATCGCGAACGCGATCCTCGACGGGGCCGATGCCGTCATGCTTTCCGAGGAGACCACGCTTGGGAAGTTCCCGCTCGAGGCGGTTTCCACGATGGCGAAGATCGCCGCGGAAGTGGAGGAGGCGCCGTATACCCGTCCGGTCATCAACGGCGACGAGCTCGGCCTCGATTCGATCGCCGAATCGGTTTCCGAAGCGGTCGAATCGGTGGCGTATTCCGTCGATGCGGCGGCGATTGTCGCCTTGTCCGAGTCCGGTTTCACCATGCGCGCCATTTCCCGCTATCGTCCCGATCAGCCGATCATCGTCCTGACGTCGAACGAACGGACGGTCCGTCGCGCCTGTCTTTCGTACGGGTGCTACGGATACCATGTGGATTCCTTCAAGGAGATCGCGCAGGCGGTCGCCGAGGCGTCTTCTCTTCTCAAGAAGGAGAAGATCGCGAAGAAGGGCGATCGGTTCGTCGTCGTCGGCGGTGCGCCGCTTGGCAAGGGCGGTGAAACCAACTTCCTTATGGTGAGGACGGCATGATCGGTTCTCCAATTTCCGGCCTCGAACCACGAGACGGGAACGGACGCAGTGGAAGGGCGCCCTTCGATTTTTGACAGGAGTTTTTTTTGGTATAATCTTCTTGAAGGACTTGAGAACTAATGGTCGGCATAAGTCATAAGTAAGGACATATGGAAAAAAGGAAAGTGACGATTCTCATAGCAATTGCCACCGTCGTGGCGGTGACGGCGGTAGCGATCGGGCATCTGTTCATGAGGCAAACGGCGAAGCCGGCAGTCGAACCTGTTCCCGCATCGTCGACGGAGGAGCAGTCCTCGAAGACGATCTCCCCGAAACAACCCGGGGCTGCCAGTGTTCCCGCCGGATGGAAGACCTATTCCGGCGACCTGTCCCAGGTATCCGCACGTCTCGCCGGAAAGACGATCGCCTTCGACTATCCGGCCGAGTGGGGAGACGTGAAGATGGAACAGACCTTCGAGGGAACCGCGTTCGAGGGTCCCGGAGAGAAGACATATCAGATCGTGAATCTGACGTTTTCTTCGTATCCGGTCGACGGTGACGGATTCGGCGCATACATCAAGATCGTCGATGCGAAGGAGTATGCCGTTCCGAACGACATTATGTTCCTTCGACGGGTCGCGTCGAGTGCGGGTGCCGTAGGCGACGGCGACATGAACGCGCTCCAGAAACTCGGACACGGCTACGGGAGCACAGTCTTCTTCGGAGTGAACCTCGCGAAGAAGTACGCGATCCGGAATATCGAAAGCGCCGACGGACTGTCCAAGGGTGTCTCGTTTTTCATGGATGATGGACAGGCACCGGGCGTCGGAATCAGCTTCAGTCCGACCTTGTTGAACGAGAGTGCCGGCGTGATTTACGGTGGCAGCTTTTTCCTGAAAGCGTCGCAACTCGATCAACTCGGGAATGAATTGGAGTCGATGAATTGGGATGATGAACGCGTATTCGAGCGTTCAATCAAGGAATGGAACGCGAAGAAGGACGCGCTTCTGAACGGGAGCTATGAGTCCGATCCGGGGTATATGGCGACGGTCAGGAACGCCGAACTCGTCATGCGAAGCGTGAGTATCCGATAGGTTTCGATGTGTCGCTTGGCAAGGGCGGTGAAACCAACTTCTTTATGGTGAGGACGGCATGATCGGTTCTCCAATTTCCGGCCTCGAACCACGAGACGGGAACGGACGCAGTGGAAGGGCGCCCCGAAGGGCGCCCTTCGATTTTTGACAGGAGTTTTTTTGGTATAATCTTCTTGAAGGACTTGAGAACTAATGGTCGGCATAAGTCATAAGTAAGGACATATGGAAAAAAGGAAGATGACGATTCTCATAGCAATTGCCACCGTCGTGGCGGTGACGGTCGGGGCAATCGGTTGGATGTACGCCCACAGGATCTTTTCGGAACCGGATATGCGGGAAGCCATTCGTCCGACGGAGATGACGAATCCGGGGCCTCAATCCGAACCGCAGACGACCAATGATCTCCTTCATATCGTCTTTACGCGAGAGGTCGGCGGCACGAATCATGTGATATACGATGGGCGCGATCTCGGGGAAACATCGGACAGCTGGCCGGTCGTTTCCGGAAATCACATCGCGTTTCAACGGAACAGAGACGGAAAGGAACATGTGATTTATGACGGTCAGGATCTTGGAGAGGGGTTCCGTATCGGCCTTGATGGCGATCATGTTTCATTTGTTCGTGAAGTCGGAGGAAGACCGCATGTCATCCTCGATGGGACGGACTTCGGCGAGGTCTTTCAGGGGCAGGACTATGTATATTCCGTTCATGGCGATACGGTCGCCCTGGTGCGGACGGTTGCCGGAAAGCCGCATGTTTTTGTGAATGGACAGGATCAAGGCGAAACGTCCGCGGAAAGCGCGTATGCGGGAGACGGCGGAGTCGCTTTTTTCAGAAATATCAGTGGAAAGGACCATGTGATCTTCAATGGGAGGGACTACGGGGAGGGTTGGCAGATCGAAGGGGTTTCGGCGGGACATGTCTATTATTCGAAACAGGGAAGTCCGGTCAAGGATGGCGGATCCTGGTATAACGATTTCTTCCGTGACAGTGAATTCCTCGGGAGCGGGCAGAGCCTTACGATTTCGGACGACGGATCGCATTACGCGATTCAGAAACCGGTTTCCATCGGAGAGGAATCCTATGAGAACCGGGTCCTGTATGACGGGCGGGACGTCGGGAAGTTGGGAGACGTGCTGAATATCTACATGGACGGCGGACATTTCGCCTACTACGGCGATATGAACGGCGAACGGCATGTCATCTATGGCGGGAACGATATGGGTGTCGGGGATAACGTCAGTCTTTCCGGAGATCATATCGCGTTCGCGAGGAAGGTCGGTTCGGAGTGGCATGTCATCTATGACGGGAAGGATATCGGCGTCGGGAGTTATCCGAGAATCCTCGGAGACGATATCGTCGTGCAGCGGAGTGTCGATGGCCTCGCACATCTTTTCCTGAACGGTTCGGATCTTGGAAACTGCGGCGCACAGGCGAAGGGGTCGCAGACGGATGATTGCTGGCCGGAACTGGCCCGTGTCGGTTTTTCGAACACGCGGTGAGGCGCGAGTCATATTTATGGCACTCGAAGCCGAGGCATCGGTCATTCTGAAGCGCGAGAAGATTGCGAGGAAGGGTGACCGGTTCGTCGTTTCCGGCGGTGCGCCGCTCGGCAAGGGCGGTGAGATGAACTTCGTCATGGTACGGACGGCATGATTGAGTAGAAAGCAGAAGGAAGCAGGCAGTAAGGAAAGACGCCCCATGGGGCGTCTTTCCGCGTTCGTTGCGACATGGGAAGTCCTCTTGTAGAGAAGGGGCATGCTTCGTCTCTACTGGAAACATGGACACTCTATAGTCCACAAAGCCTATTTTTTTGGAATACCCTAAAAATCGGATTTTTGTCGAAATCTATTTTCAAAAACTTAGCTTCCCATTTCTAATGCAACAAGGGCATTGAATTTTTCTTTCGGAGTGGAAAAGTCGAGTGCCTTTCTCGGACGTTCGTTGAACTCGTCCTGAAC
>CAINXS010000014.1 GCA_903854995.1 Candidatus Moraniibacteriota bacterium
GAAACTTTGAGCAGGAACCACGGGCCGGACGCGGCCCTTCTCTTTGACGGTAGTACGTCGCCTTATGTAACTTATGCGACATGCGGTGATTTTTTCAATCAAAAATGTATCAAGTAGTAAACCAAGGCAATGAGTCGCATCGATTATGTTCGCAACGAATACCCCCACATCGTGCCTTCGCATCTTTCGACCCGTATCGAACCATGTCGGGCTTGCACTCTTTGGGCCGTGTGCCTGGCGGCGGCCAGACTTTGAATCCACTCAACGGACGCTTCGTCCGGTATATGGGTCGAGTTATCACTCGAATAGTGTGCGGGTAATCGGGAATTCGATCTACTCATGATAACCACGATCGAGTGCGCTCGGACTCCCCTTCTACCGCTCATTTTTTTGTGAGACACTGAAAGCCTTCATCATATCCGTCGTCGCAGAGATTTAGGAGCCGTTTGATGGTTTTTAGGGGTACCTGATGTACCCCTAAATCTCTCGAATCCGGTCGTATTTTCCCGTTTCGTCGAAACGACGTTCGTAAATCGGTTGGTCAGGTATTATCGATTTGAATTCGTTACGTTTAACGCCAGGAAATCCTTGTCGGTACAGTAAAGGCGATTCATCGCTCGCGATGAATGTTACGTGATCGTAAAGCGCGCGGATTCGATGAGACGCTACTTATGGGGAGTATGCGTGAAGGGGGCCTACGGTCAGGGTGCGACTCCCCTTTTTGGACAAGGGCGGGGATTGCGGATATCGGAACTTATCCGAGGAGACGCGAAACTGGGGAAACGTTTCCTCTCAACCCCGCGGTACCGGTGGCCTTCGGGAACGAAGAATTCCCGACGATGCCCGGTCGTACGATGTTGCCGTGCAAGGTTGATTGCGAGGAAGGACGGTCCTGATGTTCGTAGCCGCCATGACTCAGGCCACTTCCGTTCGCAGGCATCGTTCCTGACATTGGAGGTCTGTTCGGCTGCATGATGGACCGATGATGGCCTCCATGTACCGCCGAGCCACTGATCGGCCCGGCGACTCCCCCGCCTGTGATTTCCTGCGAAGGTTCTCCCTGTGCCGAGTATCGTACTCCGGCGAGAAACTGGTGGGGTTTGCCGTGCACTACGGAGCCACTGATCGGCGGTTTCATCGCATGAAAGGCGGCTGCGGTAGTGGTGGAGGCCGTTATGAGTGCGGACGTTTTTGAGGTAGGTTTCTTAAGGGTCGACAGGGGAGCCTTCACCTCGATTGTCCGCGTCGGTTTCTCATCCGGAACCTGTTTCTCTTCCGTGCGTGATTGGAAAATCTTATCCGATGAAAGGCTGTTCAGGAGTTCACGCTGTCTCGCCCCGGTCGCTCCGGTCAGGGTGCGTGCTATCGTCCGCGCTTCCTTCGGCGTGATCTTTTTTTCCTGTGCCATGGTCTTCACGATATCGCCGAGATCTGTCACGCCGGTCACCCCCCAATCCTTGAGTCTGCTTCGGTTCTTGCCGCCGCCTTTTTCGATGAGAAGTTTTCCGAACATGTCCCGCTTCGCATGCGTCGTCAGGATCTTTCTGAGTTCGGGATGCTTTTCCAGTACAAGGTCGGTAGCCTTGTAATTGTATTTATGAACGGCGCGGACCTCGTCATGAGTGAGGATGATCTTGTCGCGCCTGTTTCTCCATCCCGTCCCGTACATTATGCCCGCCATATACGTAAGTGATAGGTATCGGCTGAAACGGTCACTCCCCTTTCCGACGGTGTAAGCATGCCATTGACTGGCGATAATCATCCGAAGATCCTCTGAAAAACCGTTCTCTTCCGTGTGGTCGGTTCGGGCGTTTCGCCCGTAAGCTCCCCCTCTTCGGACGGAGATTCCGGGGATTCGTACGGTATCGACTGCTCGGGTTCGGGCTCCTTTTCCGATTTAACGAAATAGGCTTTTGAAGAATCGCGATTTTCCGAAAGTAATTCCAGAGCGATATCTTTGATACCACTCTTCGTTATGTGTGAATTGCCGTTATACAGTCCGTGAAGCGCGATGCGGAGCTCGTCAGCTTCAAGTTTCGCGGCCCCATCCATGGCACCGATGACGGCGTCGTGGAACTCGCGTTGGCGGGTCTTGTCGTACAGTGCCAAAGCTATCTTGCGATTTTCCATCAGTTTTTCCATCATCTTGCTCGTCTCGAAACGGCGAGAGGCGCTGCCGGAAAAGTAGCTCTTGTCGAGGATGGTCGGATTTCGCATAACAAACGATCAAGTTATTATAACGTATTATTTCGGAGATTACGGGAGATAATTCAACGGATTCACGCTTGCACCGATGGGATAGTACACCCCGCTCACCTTCGATGATTCGACGACCTTGTACGAACTTGAAGAAAAGACGGAAAAATGGAGATGGGGACCCGTCGAATAGCCGGTGTTTCCGGAAAGACCGATTTTTTCGCCTCGGATGACCTTCTCACCTTTCTTTACGCTTTGGGCGGAGAGGTGACCATAGAGGGTCACGAGCCCGTTTCCGTGATCGATCGCGACCCATTTCCCATAGGCGTATCTTCCCGAACTGCCGACACCGACGACGGTTCCGTTTGCCGCAGCCATGACGGTCGTGCCGGATGAGACCCCGAAGTCGACGCCGTTATGCTTTCCGGACGCGTACGCGGTTTTTGAGAATGATGTTTTCCCGTATCCCTGGGTCATTTTCGGGCTTTTCAGCGGATAGTCGAGCAGTCCCTTCTTGGATGACGGAATGTCTTCTCCTACGGACAGTCCGGATTCCAAGTCCTCGATTTCGCCCTCGATCTGTTTCCGCTGTTCCTCGAGCGTATCGACCAGGGACGAGTACTTTGTCTGCTCGGTCTGTGTCTTCGCAAGAAGAAGCGCTTTGTTTTTCTGAGTGCTTTCCAGCTCGTCGCTTTTTTGTCCGAGTTGATTTTTGAGACTGTCCGCCTCGATCTTCTTTTGAGTAAGGGCGGACTGATCTTCCTCCATGGATTTTTTGGTGATCGCCATGTCGCGAAGGATGCCGACGATGCGTCCGTTCGTCTCGGTCATCCAGTCGTCGCGCTTCATGAGAAAATCGAAGTCGTTCCCGGCAGCGGCAAGGAGGATTCCGGATCCGTCATCGGCACCCGCATAGTATTCACGGATCAGCTCCGAAAGTACGAGCCGCTCCCGGGCGATAATTCTGACCTTTTCCGAAATCCGGGAGTTGACGTTATTGAGTTCTCCGGAAATATCGGCCACTTTCTGTTCCGTTGCGCGTATCTCGAGTTCAAGCTTCGAGGCCTGGGCTTCAAGGGCGTCGATTTGGTCGGTAAGCGTCGCTCCCTGTACCTTTTTCAGGTCGATGATTTTCTGGTACGCCTTGATTTTGGCATTTATCTCGGTTATCTGCTTCTGCCTATCGTCGATCGCGTTCTGCTGGTCGCTTGTGAGGTTTGAAATGCTCGTATCGGCGGCAGCATCGTTTTCCGGATACGCCAAAAAACCTACGGATACTATCAATCCGGCAACGAAACACGGAATAAGTATTTTTTCGCGTATTCGAGTCTCCATCTGAATGGATTATAGCATGAATCGACGAATGTCGGGAGTGGACTCTGTCTTGTCCTGATCCGATGCTAATTCCCGCCCACGCACATCCCCTTCCGTCAGTTCATGAAGTCCTTGTCATCCGCGAATCTGGCCTTCCAGGCCATGTAGTTGATGTAGAAGAAGATGATGGAAACGATGGCTAGGAGCGATATGCGACGGTGTTGATCGGTCGCGATATTCTGCGCGTAGAGGTACGTCACCGGAAACGCGATGAGCGGATAGAGTACGTCCGTCACCCTGTTTCGGAAGCTTTCGACGATATGGTTCCGGTATTCGAACAATTCCCATAAAATGGCCAGAAAAAGCGTCGTCAGAAACATCGTTCCTGCCGGAAGGGCATACGCGGAGGCAAGGAGCGCCGTTACGGAACCGAACAAAAAATGCGGTATCGACCAGAAGTCGATCAGTTCCAGGCTACTCCGAATGCGTTTCAACTTCATAGGTCGTATGTTTCGATCCATTTGAATCCTGCCTTATCGAACTCGGCTCGGAGCCTGGTCTTGATGGATACAAGCATGGGCGACAGTTGTGGGAAGGCTCTTACGGCGGAATCGGCATAATTCGGGATCAGTTCGGGACGTTCATAGGTTCCGTAGCCACTTTCGACGAGTTGACTCAGGGTTTCCAGCTTATCGATGGCTCTCACGTAACGCGCGATTTCCGTCTGACCCGCCTCGTATTCATTCCAGAGCGAGCACAGCTCGTCGCCCGACTTCCCGGAAAGGGTCTTTCCCAGTTCGGTCATCGCATTTTTCTCCGCGTCGTGCTTCCCCTCTTTCGTCGCCTTGCCGTCCGAAATGCGGACGAAATCGATATCTCCGGTCAGTGCTTCGGCGATATCGTGAACCGCCGCCATCTTCATGGCACGGCATACGTCGATATCCAGTCCGAGTTCGTCGGCCACGACGAATGTCATCAACGTCACTCGCCATGAATGTTCGGCGGCCGACTCCTGCCGGCCGCTCGTCGTTTTTCCATACCGAATCGCGGACTTCAGTCCTTCCGCTTTCCGGAGAAAATCAAGTATGTCGTCTGTCCGTTCCATGTACGCGATCACGATACGGGTTATCGGTCGGGTGACTCCAACACCTGATGAAGTTCCTCCAGTCTTGAGATGATATGGTGTGGCGACCCTTTGAGCAGCGTATCGCGATCGTGATATCCGGTATCGATCGCTATCGTCCGCACTCCCACCTCCCTGGCTTCCATGATATCACCAAGCGTGTCAGTCACGAAAACGCAGAGATCGGCCCGTAGGTCGTGATCTCGGAAAACCCGTTCAAATTTTTCCACCTTCGAGCCGTGTCCGTCCAGACCGAGTATTTCGGTAAATGCCGAATATATGCGGTTGTTATTCAGATAGTCCGTAATGATGGCAGTGCTTCCGGAGCTGATGATGAACAGCTCGTACCGTTTTGTGAGATCGAGCAGGAAGTTTCTTGTCGACTCCGGCATAACCAGGTTCGACATGTTCCGGTGGACATGTTTCCGATATGCTTCCCAGTCGGCATTCCTGAGCGCGTTCATGGGATTCTGAAAAAATGATCCGTTATGAATATCCCGAAAATCCTGTTCGGGAATATGCTCTCCGAAAACCTGCCGGACGTTTTTCAGGTGGAAGTCGAACGTATCGTGAATGACCCCGTCGAAATCAAAAACGACCGCTTTCATGCGCGTTTAAGTCAATGATTCCAACGCGGATGATATCCTTGAGAGTGTGTACGTCTTTCCGATGACCCAGGCGATATCCTGGGGAGGCGGAGACTGCTTCGCTCCCGAAAGCGCGACCCGGAGAGGCCACAGAAAATCACCACGTTTCTCGCCTGCAGCTTCCAGAAGAATTTCGCCGAGTCGTTCGCGGGTCCAGTCGGAATCCGTGACATCCGTCAGTATCCGTTTCGCGTTTTCGAGCGCTTCGGCGGTTTCCTCGGGACTGTTCCCCTTCCACGGAAGCAGTGACGGATCGACGTCCGGCTCCGTAAAGAGAAACGTGTGCTCATCGCCGATCGCCGAGAGGACGGTCAGTCTTTCCTGTCCGATCGTAACGACGCGATGGAGGTAGTCATCGGTTTTCCGTTCATCCGGTGCTGATACGAAATAAGTCTTTTGTCGAAGGAACGGGAGCGCCTTCCGGGTGAGTTCTTCGACCGTCATCGCTTTTATGTATTGGGCGTTCAGCCAGTCGAGCTTGCGCGTGTCGAATACGGCGCCGGCCTTGTTGACCTGTGCGAAGTCGAACGCCTCGGCGAGTTCGGAAAGCGAGAATACTTCCTTCGTGCTCCCCTGCCCCGGATTCCATCCGAGAAATGCCACGAAGTTGATGAGCGCCTCTGGAAGATATCCCTTCGAGAGATAATCTTCGACCGCCACATCGCCCTGTCGTTTTGAGAGCTTCGATTTGTCAGGATTCAGGAGAAGTGTCAGATGGGCGAATATCGGCGGCTCCCATCCGAAGGCTTCGTAGAGAAGGACGTGCTTCGGGGTGCTTGGGAGCCATTCTTCCCCGCGTATGACATGTGTCACTTCCATGAGATGGTCGTCGACCACGCTGGCAAGATGATAGGTCGGGTAGCCGTCCGTTTTGACGAGAATCTGGTCGTCCACGTTGTTCGCATGAATGCATACGTCGCCACGAACCAAGTCGTGGAAAACGATGTCACCCCGTTCCCTCGGAACGTTCAGTCGAACGACCGACGGTTCGCCTGCAGCAATCCGATCCGCCACCTCTTCGGACGAAAGTGATGCGCAGAGTTTGTCGTATTTCGGAGCCTCGTGATTGGCCGTCTGTTTTTCTCGAAGCAGGTCGAGGCGCTCGCGTGAACAGAAACATCGGTAGGCATGACCGGACGCGATGAGCTTTTCCGCGTATTTTCGGTAAATGTGGAGTCTTTCAGACTGTATGTACGGTCCATGCGATCCGACTTCGGACACGCCGGGGTATGTATCGGAGTGACGCGAAACCGCCCGTTCCGAAATATTCGGATCTTCCAAAAGCATGACACCCTCGGTTGGAACGAGTCCGATGCCTTCGAGGCTTCGTACCAGACTTTCGAGCGCTCCGTCAAGGAACCGATCACGATCGGTGTCCTCGATGCGGAGTATGAAAGCGCCTTGATGCTTCTTTGCGAAGAGGTAGTTATAGAGCGCGGTCCGGAGACCGCCGACATGAAGATACCCTGTCGGAGACGGCGCGAATCGGACGCGAATGGGAGAAGTCATAGGGCAAAAAACAGTAAACAGTAAACGGAGAACAGCCGACAGTAAACAGTTTCCATGGAACAGGTATCAATGACATCAAGGGTCTACAATATCTTACTAAAAATACTATAGGCGGTGTGATTTATGATTCGTCCCGCTTAATGTTATCTGCTATTTGTTCACTGTTTCCCGCCTCTCATCCTATCAGAAAGGCACAAAAAAGAAAAAATAACGACCGCGTTCCAAATTCTGCCAAGCCGTTTCGGCTGTATCGCAAGCCGGAAAAGCCACTCGAGTCCGGCTGATCGCATCCAGCGCGGCGCGCGAGGTCTTTTACCGGTCAAGAAATCAAAGGCTCCGCCGACTCCCATCACGAGGCGTATCGATCCTGGATCAGATCGAAGCGATTCCAGAAAGCGCTCCTGTTCGGGTGCCCCGAAATTGCAGAGCACCACCGAAGCATGACGAATCCTGTCCGACTCGGTGTCCGACCCCGGGAGCATATCCGCGCCGTCGACTTGTAGGCTCGGATACGATGCGATGACGGCCTCGCGAACGTCTTCGTATGTCGAAAGCCCGCCTTCTTTCGTGGCAAGAAACACGGAGACGCCTGCTTGTTCCGCGACCGACAGTATGAAGCGTACCAGATCCGCTCCCGGATACCTGGAAACGCCCTGGTCATATATGAGTCCTGCCAAGACGACACCGGATCCGTCGGCGATGCGGATGTCCGCTTTCAATAGGCAGTCCCTGAAGCAGGCATCACCGTGCGCCAGTACCAAAAACTCGGGATTGACCGTGGCGATTCTCGTAAAGGAACCGCTCGTCACGGACGACGCGATTATCCACTCAAGTTCGTCCTGCGAACGACTATCAATTCGGATGCCAAGTATTTCGTTGCGGTTTCTGTCGCTCATACTCACTATGTTGGCAAAATGCGAAACACTCGCGTGCCTTCATGCCAATCCGTTCCCGATTTCAATGTCATCTGTGCGTCGCTTCTTGCGCGCTGTTATTCCTTGACTGGTCTCACCCGAGCGGAAATTCGTCCATAATCAGGTATTGCCTTTTTGCGCCCGCACCTACGGATTCATACAAGACGACCGAAGAGACGGGTTCCGAAATCGAGACCGATTGTGGAAATACCGACAATGTTTCCGCGGGAAGAGCGGAGAATTCATGGCGTTTCACCTGCGCCAGGGTCACCCTGGGACGAAACCGTTTTCCATCAACCTGCTTTCCCATCAGTTCACGCTCGAACGCGTTGCGGAGCGCAAGCAGAGGCTCGCTTTCTTCTCCCACGAGTTGGATGGTCTTTATCTGTCCTTCGTCCGGCGCGGTCGTGATCGTCGTCAGCATCATGTCGAACGGCTCGATGCCGGCGCATACCTCCCCCGCCGTCTCGGCCATCCATGCGGCATTCTCGTCGGTGACGAATCCGAGATAGAGTGCGTTGACGAAGAGATTTTCCGGTCTGACCGTGAACATCGGCAAATCATCCAATTTTTCGATGGATTGAGCGATCCTGGTCTTCGCCTTGCCCGACAGCGGTATGCCGAGATAGAGTTTTCGTTCGTTCATAGGTTGCGCATCAGTTGTTTGAAGCCTAGCAGGAAACGCACGGACTTCGCAAACGACGTGAATCGAAATGGCATTACTCTCACTTCACGGCCGGTCGGATCGTCGTGCCGCCATCCGAATGAAGTTCGATCGGAATATCGCGAAACGAGAGGATCTTCGTGGCGGGATCGATCGTCATGGATACCAAAAGGCCGTGTTTCGTGTCATTGCGCTCGTACTGGTCGAAGATGAGGTTTCCGAGCGAATAGTATATCGTTTTGCCGGCGTAGGTTTCCGATTCCTGCACGACGTGAGGGTGAGATCCGATGACGGCGTCACACCCGGCGTCGACGAACGCATGCGCGAGCGAGCGGACATCGTTACGCGTCGGCAGATATTCGGAACCCCAGTGCGCGTACACGATAACGAAATCGGCACCGGATTTCGCTCTCGCGATATCATTGAACGCATGAGTCTTCCCGTCGGGAGCGAACTCGTCATACCCTACGAAAGCGATGCTCGTTCCGCGAATTTGGCGCACTGAAATGCGGTCGTCCGAGGTCGGGTCACCGAAATACGCAACGCCGGCATCGTTGAGAAATTTCCTGGTCTGTACGACGCCGTCCTGATCCTGGTTCAATATATGATTGTTCCCAAGACTGACCGGGCCTATCCCCTCTTGCGCAAGCGTAGCGGCCCAACTCGGATCGAACGTGAAGATGTAATTGTCACGGGATCCGATAACCGAGGCCATACTCTTTGACGGCTTGTCAGTAATAGGTCCTTCAAGATTCGCCACGGTCAGATCGTGTGCCCGGATTTCGTCCCGCACGCCGTCGAAAACGAACGCATTCCCCCTTTTTATAGCCTTTTCGCGGATCCACCGATCGAACATCATATCGCCTCCGAACAGGACTCGTATAGGTGTCGAGTCTTTCCGGTCAGGTTCGACGATTGCCTTGTTCCGGGTGTCGATGTTACGGGTCGTCCCGGAGGGGTACGGGGACGATTGCCTGAAATGCAAAAGGATTGCGCCAGCTACGAGCAGCAGGGCCGACGATGCCAATATCGGCGCGGAGAGCTTCATAGCCGACCTGAAAGAAGGATGAATGCAAGGTATAGGAACGAGAGGTTTTGCGCCATGAGCAGCGGAATGCCGATGATGAAGTACCACTTCCGTGTCTTGTGACGGAACGCGAACATGCCCGCATAGACCCCGAGACTACCGAACGCGGCAGCCAGAAAGAACAACATTCCTTCGGGAATCCGTTCCGCGCCCTCGCGCCGGGACCGGCCTTTGTCCAGGAGCATCAGTACGAAAGCAGTGGCGTTTATAAGAATAAATGATCCGACGAGGAGTAAGGGTGCGTCACTCATGATGATTGAGGTGTACTGTTTCCGGCTGTATCCATCCATACGGTCGACATATCTTTGCCGCCGACATAGGACGAGCTCCCGACGATCTCGTCGATTTCATCGTCCGTAAAGTGCGTGACATGCCCCGATTCGTTTTTATCCGTTATCCAACGTTCCAGTAATTTCTTTTGGGAATACGTGTCGAGGTTGTACACGGTCGGCTCGCTTTCTCCGTTGTCGATGAGTTCGAGAGCCTGCATCGCACCGATATACATGAGGCATCGTGTCAGGACGATATCGTCGTCGGGAGTGGCGTCCTTGACCCGGTCGAAGTTTATAGGGTATCCGCCGTTCAGGATGTCGATCGTCAACGAATCGTGAACGAAAATCGATACCGTTTCAAATGGGTCGGACCGTCGTGATGCAAGTTTCAATAATGATGAGAATTCAAGATCCGCTGAAGACGCGCTCGCGAGGATTTTATTCCCGCTCGTAACGCGTTCGAATGGGAGTCCTTTCAACGCATCGGTTCCCGTCGTGCCGATGATCAGGTCGCATTCGTTCATGAGGACGTCCAAGGAATTTCTCTTATGGATGGATTCTGAAGGCTGAGTATGATAGATCGGATCGTAGGAAAGTGGGGTAATATTTCTTGCTTCGAGTGCCGCCGCGACGGCGATTCCGATGCTTCCCATGCCGATAATCCCGACTTGTTTCGCCCGGCCAAGGATGCCGATATCGTCGAGTTTATTCACGATTGATATGCCGATAAACTCGGACTCTACGTTTTTCTTTATTCCGGACGATGCCACGCTGACCGTTGGTGGAAACCGCTTTCCGCTCCGAACCGTCCGCTCGATTCCCCGCTGCGTCTGTTCGACCGCCGCGATAGACACCCCGTCAAATTCGTTCCATGGAATGGATTGCCAGACGTCTCCTCCATCATCGATGATGAGCAGCTTCTTGTACTGTCGCCGCTTTTGATCATCGATGACTTTGTCCCAGAGCACATCAAGACTTTTTGAGACCGCGAATTCATACGGGAGGTCTGCGTCCATTCGCACCGGAATAACTTCGAATCCTGATAGTACGAGTTCGTTCAGGACGGAACGCACCGTAGAATACGGCTTGTCCATGACATAAATTCGTCCGAAATCCAACAGTGAAGAAAGGTGTCTGAAGAGTGGCAGGTTGTTCGGTAACAGGTGCGTGTGCGCGATGATGGCACAGTCGCGAGGCCTCTCTTTCGTCGTATGGCTCGCCACCCAGTCCAGAAGCGGCAATGTCGAGAGCGGTTGCGGTACATGATCGGCACGTGCCAGTCCGACGAGATAGTCTCGGAATGCCGTGGCGGATTGCGATGTTCCCACAAGTATCGAATCCGGAAAAAAAATGACCTTCGTGTCCGATGACGCGATGAGCGTCCAATCCCCTATCTGTCTTCGCTTGCCAGTCACGAGCGCGTCACTTGTTTCAAAGAGACCGAGAAAATCTCCTGATCCGAGTCGTTTCAAGCCTTTTCCGTCCTTGATGACCGTGATGTCTCCCGAAATGATAAAACCGAGTGGAACCGAAGCGTATCGCATGTCTGAATGTTCTTTCAGAGGCTCGCCCGAAATCATTCCGCCCGTCACGATGTCCGAGCCGGAGGTATACATGGCTACCATGCAATAGGCCTCATTCAATTCATGCTCACGTAAACGATTTCTTACGGCCTCACAATTCGCCTTAGGAATAGGATGGCATTCGTCGGCGTTGATGCAGAGGTTTCGTGTCAGATCGCGCAATACCGGAACGGGCGTTTTGCTGAGTGTGGATGGAGTCATATCGGTAAGGGCGAGCGTATTCAGAATATGGTCGTTTTTGGGTTCTATACGACAACGTCGCGTCGTATAGGGTGTCCTCCATGACCTACATCACTATCGTATCATTCCGGCGGGTCCTGTCCATGGGGAGGCCACGGATATCGACTATGTCA
>CAINXS010000015.1 GCA_903854995.1 Candidatus Moraniibacteriota bacterium
AGTACATCGCGCACCACTTCGAACATGAGGAACAGCAGAATGACACGTTCACCATCGAACCCTGACGTCAGACTTCAGTCGTTCGGGATTCTGTGCGCTGAAGCGCACAGTGGTTGAATTTATCAAGAAAGCCGGCTTTGTCGGGCATGTTTGATTTGAGAAAAAGAGAGAGTTGCTTGTTTGATATGGACATAAGAAATATTCATTACAATAACAAAGCAGCAGCTTGTTTTTTTGATTGATTTCCGCTGAGAATGGTCATGCAAACCGCTTATTATGAGTCGCTGTTGCGGGACGATTTGTTACGACGTAAACCAAAGGTTCCGCTGCCAGCGCCACGAATCTATCATGGCCTGGGAAGTGGTAAACTCTGCCTTCCATTCGAGTTCGCGATTCATTTTTCCGGGATCGGCGTAACAGACAACGACATCACCCGCGCGGCGGGGTCCGACGGTGTGGGGCACCTTGACGCCGGTTTCCCGTTCAAACGTCTCTATGAGCTCCTGAACGCTTGTTCCGTTGCCTGTACCGACATTATAGACATCGTATGCCGGTTTGTTGACATCCTCGGAGAAGAGATACTCGAGGGTCGTGATGTGTGCCTTTGCCAAATCGACGACATGTATGTAATCACGGATACAGGTGCCGTCCGGGGTCGGATAGTCATTGCCGAATATGGTGAGCCGCTCCCGGAGTCCGGCGGCGGTCTGTGTGACGTAGGGGACGAGATTGTTTGGGACACCAATAGGAAGTTCGCCGATAAGTCCGGACTCGTGTGCGCCGATAGGATTGAAGTAGCGGAGTGAGACCGATCGCAATAATCCGTTTGAGGCGTACGCAGTGTCTCGGAGGATATCCTCGCCGATCTGTTTGGTGTTGCCATACGGGGTTGTGGCCTGCTTGCGTGGCGCGGTCTCTGGAATCGGATTTGAGTCGGGCTCGCCGTACACGGTCGCAGAAGACGAGAATACGAACGCCTTGGTCCCGTGTCGGAGCGCGGCCTCGAGGACGGCGACGAGCGACCCTATGTTGTTCTGATAATAGGGCAGGGGCCGTTCCACGGATTCTCCGACCGACTTCAGCGCGGCGAAATGAATGATGCCATCTATGGATTCCTGTGAAAAGACCGACTCGACGAATGTCGGGTCGGTACAGTCGCCAGCATGCACTGTCGGCCGGTATCCGAGAATCGATTCGATTCCATCCACTGCGGATTCGCGCGAGTTGCGGAAATCATCGACGATAATTGGTGTGTGTCCACTTTTCGCGATTTCGACGACCGTGTGGGAGCCGATATATCCGGCGCCGCCCGTTACGAGGATATTCATGGTATTTGAGGAAGCGAATTCACCCTCATTCTAGCATCCGAGCGCCGCACGTGGCTAATGTGCGGTAGTTGACAATCGGATTATTTCGGGTTATTCTGGCAAAGTTGTTTTTTTATAACCTCAACCGACAGTTGCCATGCGAAATGCCATTATTTTTGATCATGCGTTTATCAGGTTGCTCATTTCGGAACTGAAACCGGAAAGAGCCACGGCCGTCTTCGATTCCGGAAACGATCCGGGCGAAACATTTATCGGGCATATGATGGACCGCGGATATCTTCAGCAGGCTATGCTCATTGAAGCGCTCAAAGACGCCGGTGTTCATATCGGTACGGATGAACGTATTCGCTGGGCATGGGATGGCTCTTTTTCGGAGCAATTTGCATCTCTGCTATTGAAGAGGCTGATCGGATCCCTGGGCCTCAACCAGCGAAGGATCGCGAACACGTCCGGGTCTGACCGTCGAGCGGTGACCCTGAACTACCTGCTTAATCATAGGCATGTAACCCGTGACGCGCTCAAGAACGCCGTCCATGACCTGCTGATCGCTATAGGAACGGCATCAGACGAGCTCCTGAACCGTAACTCGACCATGACGCCGAAAGACCTCTGTTCGAAACATGCCCTCGGTTACGCGATGCATTCAGGCGCCATTCAGAAGAGCTCATGGTTGGCGTATTCGTATGGTGAAGATGGTCCGAAAGACTATTTTGCCTTGGCGGACGGACTACCGGAAGACGTCTTGGAACAGCTACTCGCACTGGAAGACAATTCCGATGTTGTTTCCGTCGGCCACGAGTCCGAATCGATGGAACGTGGCAGCGGAATTTAAACGTAAAACGCGACAGAAATTTCCCGGGTGAGGAACGACTCCCCGGGTTTTTTCGTACCAAATTTGAATTTTAGCGCGAGAAAAATATGTAATGTACGAAAGCCCCGGAGAAGGGCGTCGTAGGTCGAGCTTTTGGATGCTTCTATCGCCGTCCGTTCTCGTATCGTCCAAGAAGATCGTTCCAACGGATGTGAAGCAGCGAGAACAGCATATCGATCGGATCGCGAACGATGCGCACGTTCGTATCACGGGGATCCTTGCGAACGGTGACCGGAAGGATCGCTACCCGATAATCAAGATGCTTTGCCAGGAAGAGGAGTTCGGCATCGAATGCGAATCTACGGATGGTAATGCGTCTGAATATGTCGAGCGCGATGTTTCGTCGGAACAGCTTGAATCCGCACTGCGTATCGGAGAACTCGAAGTTTCCAAGAATGAGTATTTGCAAAAGGTGGAATCCTCGTGCCATAAGGACGCGATGCCAGGGGACCGGCTCTTCGAACTTCGCGCCCGGGGCCAGGCGCGATGCTATCACGATGTCCGATTGACCGAGTGCGGACATGAACTCGTCGAGTTCCTCTATCGGGATGGTCAGGTCGGCGTCAATGAAGAGAATCGTCTCGAAACGGGACCCGAGAACACCCGCTTTGACCGCAGCACCCTTTCCGCGGTTTTCCGCGAAGCGGATATGGGTCAGCGGGATATCGGATCGGTTCTTGAGAAGCGAATCAGTCACATCGGCGGTCCCGTCAGGGCTGCCGTCCGTGACGACGATGATTTCGTGGCGTTCGAAACGACCGCGAAGATATTCGTTGACGGTCAAAATGTTCGTTTCGATGACCTCGGCTTCTTTGTGGCAGGGGATGACGATTGAGATTTCGGAATGCTTCATATGTGAGGGATCTTTCGCACTATCGACCGACTGTCATGGAAAATTATACCATCAATCGTCAGGTTGTCCGAGATGTGCCGGCTACCGGTCTGAATACGATGAACCGACGGAAAAAATTGCAGACCGCCGATCCGGTACGGATGTGTCGGCGGCGAGAAAAAGAGAACCGCCGAAGTGATTTCAAAAAGATGTGTTATGTGGATAACATTGCCAAGGATGATACCTCGGTCATCTTTTTGTCGCTTCGGCGGAACAATTTGGGAGGGGGTTTATGAGACGTGGATAAGGCTCTCATCCGACTGCTTGCGGTTGTGTCGTAAGCTGCGGATGGTCAACGCCAAACGCGACATGCGCCGGATCAGCGGTCGTCATGTCTGTGCCACGGTGTGGAAAACGTGACCTCCAAGTCCCAGATAAACAGCTGTGAATGAGCCGATGAAGTCAAGTACGACGTTTATCGTCCCCCTCACTTCAAAAATAGTCCAACAATTCGAATACGTCAACATTCAAAATTCCTTGTAAAAGCCACAAACCATCGGAACAACTCGCTACCCGAACTCGGAGGGGGCCAGGTTGAAAATCGGTTGCCGGAAAGGTGAAATCGTTCTAAAATAGGGAAAGTCATGATAGTAAAGACAAGCCGAGTGATTCGGCCATTATTTTTGAGTAATTCAGTATGGAAGACCCGAAACCGTTGTTATCGGCGGTAGTCCCGCTCTATAACGAGGAGGGTAACGTACGGGAACTGCATCGTCGCATCAAGGAATCGTTCGATAAGATCGGAAAGCCGTATGAGATCGTCTTCGTCGATGACGGCTCGGGCGACGCGACCGTCGAGACCTGCAAGGGGTTATCGCCGCTCAGACTCATCAGATTCCGAAAGAATTTCGGTCAGACGGCCGCGTTCGATGCCGGCATAAAGGCATCGAAAGGGGATATCATCATCACGATGGATGGCGATCTGCAAAACGACCCGGCGGATTTTCCTTTGCTGCTGGCCGAGATCGATAGCGGCTACGATGTCGTTTCGGGATGGCGTCATAAGCGGAAGGACACGTTCATGAAGAAGTTCTTTTCCCGCACGGCCAACCTGCTCCGGGGACTGCTCATCAAGGACGGCATTCACGATTCGGGGTGCAGTCTGAAGGCGTTCCGCAGGGAGTGCTTCGACGGAGTCGACCTGTTCGGTGAAATGCATCGGTTCATTCCCGCCTTGCTCCTGTTGGACGGTTTCAGGGTGACGGAGGTGAAGGTGTCTCATCATCCGCGCATTCATGGAAAAACGAACTACAATTGGAAACGGGGCATAAAGGGATTCGTCGACATGGTTTTCCTTTGGTTTTGGCGCAAATATTCGTATCGCTCTCTGCATCTGTTCGGCGGTACGGGGATCGCGTCCATATTCCTCGGCTCGTTCGTCCTGCTGTGGATGTTTATCGACAAGGTTTTCTTCGGCGCATCGCTTTCCGAGCGTATCTGGCCGCTGGTCGGCACGCTGCTGATTCTGGTCGGTGTCCAGTTGTTCGTCTTCGGTATTCTCGTGGACACGGCCGTGAAGACCTTCTATCGCCAAAGGGGAAGAATGAACTATTCGGTACGGGATGTCGTCAACTCATAGGAACCGCATCGTATGAATATCGCAGTGATCGGGACGGGATATGTCGGTTCGGTGACCGGAGCGTGCTTTGCGGAAATGGGCAATACCGTCGTTTGTGTCGACAAGGATCGGAACAAGATAGCGCAGTTCGAGTCGGGAAAAGCTCCGCTTCACGAAAAGGGTCTGGACGAAATCGTACTTCGTAATCTGAAGAACAAGACATTATCGTTTACGACCGATTTCGAGGCGGCCCTGAAGGCAAGTGATATCGTATTCATCGCGGTGGGGACTCCGCCGAACGAGGATGGCAGTGCCGACCTTTCCCATGTGCTCGGGGTCGCGACCGATCTCGGACGCTGTATGGATCACGAGATCATCGTGG
Source organism: Candidatus Moraniibacteriota bacterium (assembly GCA_903854995.1). Classification (GTDB taxonomy): domain Bacteria; phylum Patescibacteriota; class Minisyncoccia; order Moranbacterales; family UBA1568; genus JAAXTX01. Next base: position 5,032 of record CAINXS010000015.1, read on the forward strand.
TGGACAAGTCGACGGTGCCGGTCGGCACCGCGGCATTGGTCGCGGAAAAGATCGCCGAGCAGATGAAGGAGCGGGGAGTCGAAATACCGTTTCAAGTGGTGAGCAACCCGGAGTTTCTCGCACAAGGAACCGCCGTGAAGGACTTTTTGGAGCCGAGCCGGGTCGTGGTCGGGTCCGATGATCCGAAGGCTATCGAGAGGATGCGAGAGCTGTATGAGCCGTTCATGAGGCGAGAGGGACGATTTTTCGCCATGGATGCCAAAACGGCAGAAATCGTCAAATACGCGTCGAACTGCTTCCTCGCTGCCAAGATTTCGGTCTCGAACGAACTTGCCAACATATGTTCGAAGACCGGAGCCGATTACGAAAATGTCCGCAAGGCGATGGGGGCGGATCCCCGCATTGGTGAGGCGTTCCTGTATGCGAGTGCCGGCTTCGGCGGTTCCTGTTTTCCGAAAGACGTGAAGGCGCTGGTAAAGACCGCCGCCGATTTCGGATACGAGGCCCGCATGCTCAAACAGACGCTCGATACCAACGAGAGACAGAAGCTCGTGTTGGTAGGAATGGTGGAAGACAGATTCGGTAAGGATTTGACAGGAAAGACCTTCGGCATATGGGGATTGGCATTCAAGGCCGGGACGGATGACATGCGCGAGTCTCCCGCGATAGCGACGGTCAACGCGTTGATCGAACGGGGAGCGTCCGTCCGGGCGCATGATCCGGAAGCGATGAGAATGGCCAAAATGCCGGAGTATTTCGGAGACAATCCGTCGATTACGTATTTCGAGGACAAATACGATGCGCTCGACGGCGCGGATGCGATGCTCGTGGTTACCGAATGGAAGGAGTTCCGGACGCCGGACTTCGACCGGATCAAGGCGCTGTTAAAGGAGTCGGTCGTCTTCGACGGCCGACTGCTCTATGAACCGAAGAAGATGGCCACGCTCGGGTTCGAGTATCACTCTATTGGACGATAGGCCGAAGAGAGAAGCTCTTTGGAAAACTCAAATCCCGGTACCCAAAAACCAAACAAAGCACGGATGACCAAAAGCACGGACAAATACCGGGAATTCGAAACGAGAACGACGGATTTTGCGAAACGCATTATTCGACTATGCAGGGCTCTGCCGAAGGGCATAGTGAACGAAAAGCTTATCGGCCAAATCGTACGGTCATCCGGTTCTGTCGGGGCTAATTATCGGGAGGCGAATGAGGCGGTCGGTAAGAAGGATTTTCTGTATCGCCTCCGGATCGCTCGAAAAGAGTGCAAGGAGACCGAACATTGGCTCGACCTCATACTGGAAGCGAATCCTGATTTCTCGGAGCGTACGAAAGATCTCTATGAGGAAGGTAGACAGATTCGGAACATTCTCTCCGCAATCATAAAAAAGTCCACGTCTTAGCAGTTTGGGATGCGTGTTTCGGGCTTCGTTTGGTAATTGTTTTCTGAGATTTGTGTTCTAAACCGATGAAAATCTTATTCCTCAACTATGAGTATCCTCCGCTCGGGGGAGGCGCGGGAAATGCGACTGCGTATCTTTTGCGTGAGTATGCGAAGTTGTCGGACCTTACGGTGCACCTGGTGACGTCTGCGGTCGGTGACGAGTATTCGCGGGAGGGCATAGGAGAAAACGTGATCGTACACCGTCTCCCGATCGGAAAGAATCCGAAAAACCTTCATTATCAATCTCGGGCCGATCTGCTGAAATATTCATGGAAGGCCTATTTCTTTTCCAGAAAGCTGATTCGTAACGAGAAGGATTTCGATCTCATTCACGCTTTTTTTGCGGTGCCGTGCGGCTTTCAGGCCATGTTGCTCGGCGCCGAATTCCGGCTTCCGTACCTGGTGTCGTTGCGTGGTGCGGATGTGCCCGGCCATAGCGAGCGTTTCAAAGCCCTCTACTTCGTGTTGAAGCCGCTCTTGCGGCTGATCATGCGCAGGGCCGCGCGTGTCATATCCAATAGCGACGGATTGAAAGACTTGGCGCTCGAGACGTGTCCCGGTTTGGAAATGCCGGTCATTCCGAACGGTGTCGATACGGAAGAGTTTTTCCCCGCAACCGGACGTATCGATAGCGAGTCGGTAAAGGTTTTGGTGGTATCGCGACTGACGCCTCGCAAAGGCATACGATTCCTCATCCGTTCGTTGCCGTCGCTTCCGGACCATGTCCGACTCGTGATTGCCGGTGGCGGCGGAGAACGGGCGAACCTCGATGAAATCGCGGACAAACTCCACGTTTCCGAGCGGATCGACTTCCGTGGTCTGGTACCACATGAAAAAACGCCTGATGTCTACAGGGAGTGCGATATTTTCTGCTTGCCGTCGCTGAGTGAGGGAATGAGTAATACCGTGCTCGAGGCGATCGCCTCCGGACTTCCTATCGTGGCGACGGTGACCGGTGGCACCGAAGAATTGGTAACGAATGGTGAAAACGGCTTTTTCGTAGAAAAAGAATCACCCGAGGACCTCGCGGAAAAGATCGGAAAGCTCGCTTCAGATGCCGCGCTTCGCGCCCGAATGGGCGCCGCAAGCCGTACCCGTGCCGAGAACATGAGTTGGGGCGCTGTTTCGGCACGCTACGCCGAGACGTATCGGAAATCGGTGTCTCATTCCCAGAGAAATAAGTAAACGACTTTTTATGCAGATCGGACCGTTCGAAATCATGCTGACGGCATCGACGCTTCTCGAACTTAATCCGCTTTTCCAGTCCGTACGGATTTTCAAACGAAAAGA
>CAINXS010000016.1 GCA_903854995.1 Candidatus Moraniibacteriota bacterium
CCCTCACCTGGCAACACCCCGATGCCCGATCGATCAGATCGGGACAGCCGGCACCGCATATGTCTTCCGTACCGGAGGCTTCCACTAACACGAAGAGTCCGCTCAGTCCCGAACGGGACATCGACGACTGATTCCGAATCATCCGTATGATCCCGTCCTCCTTCCTCTGTTTGACGGACGGGCATCCGAATCCTTCCTTCCCGTGGTTCTGGATCTCATACGAAGGGACGCCTGAAACGTTCCGTCCCGTCCCGGTACCGATAGTAAGTCCGTCCCCTTCCACGCAACCCGACGGCGATAGCGCATCGCCGGTACCGTGTCCGTCCGATTCCGCATGAGCGAACCATATCTTGATACCGTTTTCACTTGCCGGCAGAGGGTTCGCGCAGGCTACGCCCGTAAAGAAGAACGCAAGCACGACGACCGCCATGCGGACGATCCGCCCGACGCTGGTTGGTTCGAGAAGATTCATACCCGATATCCCCCGGTGATCCGATCGCTTCGAACAAGCGACAAAAACAGGCCGATTGCTTTACGGTTCACTCCGATGTATCCACAGCTTACCACGAAAAACGGGAGGCGTCATCGCGTGCGAAAACATCAATCACGTATACGATAAATCCTCATTTTCCGGTTTATCGGATCCCGGTAAACTTCCTCGAATCGGGCCCCCTTCCCGAGGATGATCGAGAGCGCGAAAAAATCGTCCGATGTCACGATATACGAGGACGAGAAGTCATTGCGGATCGCGTCCGCCACCTCGTTCTCGTTTTCTTTCGCCCATGTCTTCTTCACCTCCTCGTCGTCGGACGCGACGACCGCCTGCTGCCTCGACTCCATCTGATCACACCGTTCCGAACGGCATACGTATCCCCCGCCGCTGATATGCCACCACTCCCAGTATTTTTCAGGATCGTAGTTATACAGGAACCGCGGTTCTATACCGGCGATATATCGGTTCCCGGGATTATACAGATAGAGCGACGGGAACCAGTTCCATGTCGGATTGAATATGATTTCACCCCGACTCACGTTTTTTTTGAGCCATTCCGACGGTCGCTCGAGGAAATCATACGGCTGCATCGAGGCGATCTTGTCATTGATCGCGAGTCCGGTCGCCGTTACGAGATACGTGACAAATATCGCAACGCCGACAATCAACGCCCTCTTCGCGATCGGCTCCAAGGCACGTATCCCCTCGGAAAAATGAACGAGGACCATCGGGATATATGCCATGACGGCTATGACGTAAAAATCGAGATTCCGCCGACTGATAAGAGAAAACAGAAAAAACGAGAGTGAAATCGCGAAAAGAGCGCCCTCGACGACCTGTCTTTCGGACTGGGCAGCTAATGTGCGTTCGCGTCGCATGCTGACGTACCTGGAGATTTCCAACGATATACCGATCAGAAACGCCGCGAAAAGAACCATGTTCATGGAAAGGTAATCGAAAATCTTTACCGGATACAGCTCCCCTCCCTCGGAAATCGCCACTTTTTTCCCCACGATCGTGTCGGAAAATACCCCGAAAATAATTTCCCTCATGTACGTCGGAAAGCCCGGAGCGATAAGGGACACGGCCAAGAAACCGACAGCCGTCCCAAAGATCGCGCTCAGGAGCAGTTTCGAATCGAACTTCCGACCATACAGCCCGCTAAAAGCGGAAAGGACGACGATACAGAATATCGGGAAGAAAAACGTCGCGGTATGCCAGAGAAAATATACCGTACAAAGACAGGCGAGGAGAACGTACCGTTTCCGATATCCGGCAAGAAGGATAAGCAGCAGCAGGGCGGGCGCCAACGCGAACGGCCTCGCCATGATGAATCTACTGAGATCGAGGGATGAGATGGCACATGCAAGCCCGACCACCCAGAAGAACGGCTTCGGAACGGAAAACGTCCTGAGGAAGAGATACGACACGGTCAGCGTAATGGCTGCTGCCAGGACACCGTACGCCTTTATTCCCAGTATAAGCGGATGAAAGAACGTGAATGGGACAAGCACGGCATAAAACAGGAAATTGTAATAGATGAGATAGGACTTCCCTATCTCGGAAAACGGAAGACCGTCGAAATCCCTGAATGCCGAAAATCCATGTTCGCGCACCGTTTCCGCGAAGCGGATATGGAACAGCGGATCATCGAGACTGACGACGCGGTCGACGGTCAGGTATATGAGCGAAAAAAAAGCCGTGAAGAACAGGAAAACGCACAGCGTTCTTACTCCGCGGATATCCGCCTTGTTCCTTATGATCGTACCGACTCTCCGAAAGGCTTCCGTACACGCCTTCATCCGGAAACGGTTCATCGTATCCATAGTGGAACTCCTTATTTTTTGGCGACCAGAAATCCGTTTATACCGAATTGGAATGTCTTGTAGGACCACTCGGAAAAGCCGCACTCACGACATATGCGACCAAGCTCATCACCGGAAAAGTAATGCTTATGATCACGAATCTCGCGTTCGCTGATGATATGAAGCGTGTAGGCAAGAAATTCGAGCACCGGTTTTGACGCCTTGGTCGGTGTCGTCAGGAGAAGCACCCCCCCGTGCCTAAGCACACGGTAAATCTCCCGGACGACCGACTCCGGATTCTCTAGGTGTTCGATATTCGCCAGGGAAACCGCCACATCGAACATCGCGTCCGAAAACGGCAATCCGCACGAAAGGTCGCCTTCCACGAGTTCGATGTTACTCGATGATGCGGAGTCGTCCACGGATATGTCGATACCGCTGCCGGAAGCGATCCTCGGACCCAGGCTCCGAAGCAATTCACCCCGATATCCGCACCCCACGTCAAGGACGTCCGTCTTGTCGAGAATCATTCCGGAAACTTTTCTGAAACGGAGTCGGCACACCAACCGGTCCAGCAGTCCGGAATCACCGACAGAGAAAGAGACAGATCTCGCATTCCGTTCAATCATAGTTGTTTCGTCTGATTCACACCTTTCGTCTGATATCGGTCTCGAACGCCTCACGCTGACTCCGATGAACCGTATCGGACAGGATCCCGCTCACGAACAGATTCACGCCGATAGCCACCAGACTGGAAGCGAGAATCGCGAGCGGAACCCGCAAGATATAGCGGGTTTCGATGTATTCGATCAGGACGGGGATTCCGGAGACCAGGCCGAACGACACGAACAGGGCCGCAAGGAACGAGAAGAACGCGAACGGACGGTAATACCGATATAAGTTGACAATGGCAAGAATCACCGAAAATCCGTCGGAATAGGTCCTGAGCTTTGACAGACTCTCCCCCTCTTGTCTTTCCCGATAACCCACCGGAATCTCCCGCACCGAAAGGAAACGGTGCGACGCGAATATGGTCATATCCGTCTCCAGCTGGAATCCTCCGAACAGGACGGGGTAGTTCTTCACGAACCTTCGCGAGAAGGCCCGGTATCCGCTCATGATGTCTTGTACTTCGGAATGGAACAGTCCTCTCACCAGAGTCCGGACAAGCAGATTCCCGGTCAGATGGAAACGCCTCGGTCCCTGACGTCCGTATTGGCCAACGATATTCCGATCACCGACGACCATATCGACGCCGCCCTCGACAGCCTCCACGAGTTTCCCCGCATCGGCGGCCCGATACGTATCATCACCATCCACTATGACATAGATGTCCGCCTCGATATCCCGGAACATCGATCGGACGACGTTCCCTTTCCCACGACGTCGTTCAGACCGGACAATCGCACCGGCCCGAGACGCCTCGACAGCGGTAGTATCGGTTGACGCGTTGTCGTAGACATATACGTCCGCCTCCGGTATCGCTTCACGAAAACCGCGCACCACGCTCCCGATGGTACGCTCCTCGTTCAGACACGGTATAAGCACGGCGACCGTACCCATTCGTTTCGCACAAAACGGAAATAATCCTCTCTTCGTGATTTTAGCAGAAAGGACCGAAAACGAAAAACGGCATCCGGATCCGGTACTGCCGTTTTTCTCTTCAGAAAGCCACCGACTTAGCAACCATTGAACGTGACTCCTGTGTCCGTTACGGTAGCATTACAGCTCGCTGCCAACCCCGTCGACGGAGCGGTAATCGAGAAGGTTCCGTTGCCGGTCGCACCGCAACTGTTAGTACCGTACGTCAATGTTCCGATATAGGAGGCGCCGTTGACCGGGACCGAGTTGCTGTTCAGCGCCGCCGAGTCGCACGCCATGATGGCGGCCGACTGAATCGAGTGCGCCGCCGCCTTGAACGATGCGACTTTCGCCTTTTCACGAGCACTCGAGAGGCTCACGAGGACGATCGATGCGAGGATACCGATGATCGCGATAACGATAAGAAGTTCGATAAGGGTGAAGCCCTGTTTCATTCTCTTCATGTATTGTCACCCCCTTTCTTTGTTTTCATGGTGTTTTGTATCATCCGAGACTCCCGGAAAATCACGCGAAGTTTCCGACTACATTGTATATCGGAAGCAGGATTCCGACAACCAGAATCGAGACGCCGATACCGAGAATGACGATAAGGAGCGGTTCCAGGAGGGCTGTCAGATTCCGGGTCATGCCGTCGAGCTCCTGGGAATAGAACGACGCGATGTTCCGAAGAATATTGGAGATGGTTCCGCTCTCCTCCCCGATTTTCACCATCTGTGAGACCAGGTGTGGAATCTCCTTGGCGCGGAAGAATGCCGTACTCATGTTTCCTCCCTTTCGAACCTCCTCAGCGGCCTCGAGGATGATATGCTGAAAGGTCTGGTTGCCCACGATATTGCTTACGATGGACAGCGAGCGGATGATCGGGATTCCCCCATTAAGCAGTACGCCGAGGTTCTCCGAAAGCCTCGCGATGAAGACATACTGAGCGATCTTGCCGACGATCGGAATCGAGAAGATCTGTTCGTCCCAGGCGCGCCGACCGTCCGGGGTCCGGATATAGTAAACGAACGATCCGACCACCGCTCCGAAGACAAGAACGACCGTCCACCAGTACGCCGCCAGGAAGTCGCTCGTCGCGACGATTACCTGGGTATACCACGGCAAGGTCGCGTCGAAGTCCTTCAGGACGACCGTAATCTTCGGAATGATGAACGCCACGACCAGGAAACCGATTATAACGGAAACACTGAGAACGAAAGCGGGGTAATAAAGAGCTCCCTTGATCTTCGAAACGAGATAGTAATCCTTCTCAAGCGTGTCAGCCACGAACGTTACGGAATGCTGGAGTCCTCCGGAAACCTCGCCGGCGTGGATAAGATTCACCATGAGCGGAGAAAAGACGTCCGCGTGTTTCGCCATGGCGTCCGAAAGCGACATACCGTCATCAACATCGTCCTTGGTCTCTTTGAGAATGATACGAAAGTACGAATTGTCAGTCTCCTCAGCGATAGCCAGAAGTGACGCGGTGACCGGAACCTTCGCCTCGATGAGTACCCCCAACTGACGGAAAAACGCCACGAGCTCCTTGCGACTCACGCCTTCCCAGATACGGGCGAGATCCTTCATGACAGCGGACTTTCCGCCTTCCTCTCGGATGGATACCGGCAGGAGGCCGTTCCTTTGAAGCAGAAGACTGGCAGCATCGCGGGTATCCGCCTCGACGACCCCCTCCCTGACCACACCTTCGACGTTTTTCGCCTTGAATGCGAACTTCATACGTTTTCCCGTTCGTTTCTTATGTCGTGCCCTTACTCGGACTTCGCGATGAGCATCTCGAGATACTGCCGGTTCTTGGAATACAGGAGCGCGTCATTCACGGAAATGAGGCCCCGACGTACCAGATCCGCAAGCGACCGATCGAGCGACACCATTCCCTCCTTGAGACTTGTCTCGATGACGCTGTCGAGCTGATGTGTCTTGTTTTCGCGGATGAGGTTCTCGACCGCATGGTTCTTGAGCATGATTTCGATGGCCGGGACACGTCCAGCTCCGTCCATACGCGGAATGAGCCGCTGCGAGACGACACCGAGCAGGACGCTCGCGAGTTGCGAACGGATCTGGTTCTGCTGGTGCGCAGGGAACACGTCGATGATACGGTCGATGGTCTGGGCGGCGTCGTTCGTATGGACCGTCGCGAAGATGAGATGTCCGGTCTCGGCCGCGGTCATCGCGGTAGCGATCGTCTCGAGGTCGCGAAGTTCGGCCAACAGCACCACGTTGGCGTCTTCCCGGAAGACCGAACGGAGCGCGAGCGGAAACGTTTTCGCGTCGCGCCCGACCTCGCGCTGGTTGATGATGCATCGGTCCTGCATGTAGACGAATTCGATCGGGTCCTCGATCGTCACGATATGCTTCTCCTGGTTGTGATTGATGTACTCGATGATCGCGGCGAGCGTCGTGGACTTTCCATGACCGACCGGTCCCGTCACGAGCACCATCCC
>CAINXS010000017.1 GCA_903854995.1 Candidatus Moraniibacteriota bacterium
CGTAGCGACGAAGCCAGGATGGCGACGAGCAGGAGGACCAGCGGAAACAGCAGACCGATCATATTCCTTATGATTACGGATGATGTTTCCATTCTACTCCGAACGCGATATCCATCAAAACTGACGCCAGAAAAAAGGCTTATAATAAGTACATTTGACATATAATCATTCGGTTATATACTTAATTATGAAAGATAAGTAAACATGAATATATGGAACTGCTCACGCCGAAACAGCAGATCGTCTTGCAGGCGATCAAGGATTTCTTTTCCGAGAACGGAGAGATGCCGACCGTCCGCGAGCTGCAGGAGAAGTCGGGGACACTCGGGCTCCGGCTGAAGAGTCTTCGAAGTTTCTTTCTCTACCTTAACGAATTGGAGCGCAAGGGGTTTATTGAGCGTACCGCGGAGAATCGCGGCATCCGTCTCAAGGAGGTGACGGGCAAGTCGTTTCTCGACGTGCCGGTGTTCGGTATGGCGAACGCGGGTGCCGCGACGATGTTTGCCGACCAGTTCGTGGAAGGATATATCAAGGTTTCGAAACGCATTGTCCGTGATTCCCGGAACGTGTTCGCGATACAGGTATCCGGTACGTCGATGAACCGCGCCAAAGTGAACGGCAAGACGATACGCGACGGGGACTTCATCCTGGTCGATTCCACCTGGAAGCACTACGACAACGGCGACAAGGTGCTCGTCGTCATCGACGGAATGGCCACGGTAAAGACGTTCCGAAGTGTCGATGGTCGCAACATCGCGCTTCTGCCAGAGTCGTCGGACAAGAAACACAAGCCGATCTTTCTCACCGACGAGGACAATTTCGTGATCAACGGCAAGGTCATCGATGTCCTGCGGGTGAACGGTTAATGTGAAACATATGATGGCAAGCGTCCAAGGAAATGTCGGATTTCGTCCGTCTCCCGCCGCGACGGAAACGATTGCCACCGATCGCGGGGAAATTTGCGATATCCTTTCCGGGAAAGACGGACGATTGTTGGTTATCGTGGGTCCGTGCTCGGCGTGGCCGGAAGATGCCGTTCTTACTTATTCCGAAAAACTTCGCGCCGTTTCGGGGGCCGTCTCGGACCGTCTGAAAATCGTCATGCGGGTCTATACGCAGAAACCGAGGACCGTGGACGGGTGGAACGGTCTTCTCGTGCAACCGGATCCGTTTTCCCCGCCGGACATGGATGAGGGACTTCGACGTGCCGCGGCACTCATGGAGCGTATCGTTCTCATGGGGCTTCCCATCGCGGACGAGGCATTGTTCCTTTCGCCGTCACTCGTATTGTCACAGTGGCTTTCGTGGACGGCCATCGGGGCGCGGAGTTCCGAGGATCAGGAGCATCGGGCGTATGCTTCCGGTATCGGAATTCCTGTCGGCATAAAGAATCCCGGAAGCGGTTCCGTTGCGGTCGGGATAAACGGCGTGGCGGCATCGCGGTCACCGCAGTTCTCACCTCTGTTTTCCATGAATGCGTTCACGGAGGGAAATCGTTTTGTGCATCTCGTCTTGCGCGGCGGCGAGACGGGTCCGAATTACGATGCGGAACATATCGCATCGGCGGTGTCGACACTTCGCGAGCGAGGCATTGCCGATCCGGCGGTCATCGTGGACGCGAGTCATGATAACGCTCGGATCGACGGCGCGAAAAACCCCTCGCGACAGATTGTCGTGACGCGCGAGATTCTTGCGTCGCTCCCGTCGAACCGTGAAGCACGGGAGGGGTTTCGTGGGTTCATGTTGGAAAGTTTCCTGAAACCTGGAAATCAGGATATTCGAAAAACGGGTACCGATGGAATAGATACGGACGGGCTCTCCATTACCGACCCGTGTCTTTCTTGGAAAGAGACCGAAAGCCTGCTGCGGGAAATGGCGGTCACGTGGGGTGAAAAGTCGGAAATATCCGCAAGGGAAAGCCATTAAACCGGCAGAATTTCGTGATACTGTCAACGGGAAATAGAAATGTCCTCTTCTGAAGGATTTAGAAATGTCCGGTCCGGACGATTTCTTTTGATGAATGACTGAAATCGAATTTTCTCCACGGATGATCTTTCGCCGGTGTGTACGGAGA
>CAINXS010000018.1 GCA_903854995.1 Candidatus Moraniibacteriota bacterium
GCATTATTCGTCCGAAAAGGCTACAATGAGGCCATGAAAGGGACCTGATTCACTGTTGTGACATCGCGCCGGTCGTGCCTATCCCACCGGGAAACCGACAGGTCTTCTCGTACCTTTCGGAAGTGCCGATCTTGCGCGGTTCGCTCGTGTGGATTCCGTTCGGTCCACGGACGATACAGGGTGTCGTCCTTTCCTGTTCGGAGATAGCGCGAGCGGAACGGCCGACCGGTCGGTTCAAATACGTGAAGTCGGTCATGCGTGAATCGTTCCTGACCGATGACCAGATTTCCCTTGCGGAAGCCGTTTCAAAGGAGTGCCTTTCTCCGTTAGGAAGGACTTTCCGTCACTTTCTTCCGGCGGTCGTAAAGGAACGTTCGAGCAAGGCTGAAGCAATCATCGAAAAACCTGCCCCGATCCGTTTGTCGAACGACGAACGGGATGTGGTCAGGAAACTTGCCGAGGACGTCGATACGAAGCCGTTTTATCTTGAGGCCGGAATAGAACAGGCGCTTCGGATTGTCGTCGGGTGGAAAAAAACGAACGGAAAAAAGCTTCAGACACTGGTTCTGGTCCCGGAAATAATCGCCATTCCGTTTACGGAAAAATTTCTCTGCGACCGGTTCGGCTCCGAGCGGGTCGCATCCGTACACAGCGCGCTCGGAGACGGAGCATATTTCTCGGCATGGGAGCGCATCCGATCCGGACAGGCGGATATCGTCGTCGGAACGCGACAGGCACTGTTCGCTCCTTTCAGGAAACTGGGAATGGTCGCCTTGCTGGAGGAGGCGGAGACGGTCGGCTACAAACAATGGGATATGAGTCCGCGATACGACGCTCATCGCGTGGCCTCGGTGCTTTGCCGGTTGCAGGGAGCGACATTCCTCCGCGCGGGATCGTTTCAGGGACTTGATACTGCCTTAAGCGAACGGCTCGGGGAAGTACGCGTTCTTCGTATCGGTGACGGTACCCCGCTTCCGTCCGCTCCGATCACGATGATCGATATGCGAAAGGAACGATACAAGAAGAACTACTCGCTTTTTTCGGAAGACCTTCGCGGTTCGATTCTGGAAGCGCGACGACAAAATCGGAAGGTTCTGTTGATCGCCAGTCGCGGAGGCATTGATTCATTTTCGGTCTGCGCCTCCTGTAAGGACGTTCCCCGCTGTCCCGAATGTGACCGGGCTCTCCGTTCTACCCGTGAGGGAGGGTTCCGATGCCCGGGCTGCCGATACCGGACCAAGTCTTTTCCTCGTTGTGGCAAGTGCGGATCGCTCGAGTTCAAAAACGTCGGTTCCGGAACCGAGAAAATCGAGCGCGAAGCTGCCAGGATTTTCGGTGGCGGATCACTCGTCAGGATCGATGAGGGCTTTTTCCGAAAGGCGGACAGGGTGAAACCGTACGACTCTGCCATTTCTGCGGGCATTCTGATCGGAACCCCTTCCGTACTCAACATCGGCACGTTGCGGGATGTATCGCTAGTTGCTATCATGGATGCGGATAATTTCCTTTCATTCCCCGATTTTCAAGGTGACGAGCGGTTCCTCAGGATTGTCGCGCGGTCGGCATGCGTAGCCGGAATGGCCGGGCACGTATATGTCCAGGCATTTAGGCCCGAACGGGAAGCGCTTCGACATATCGCCGATAAATCCGTTTTCGAACTTTTGGAAAAAATGGCTCGGGATCGTGAAACATTGCGATATCCCCCGTATAACCGGGTATTCCGGATCGCGTTTCGGGACAGCAGCGAGGACGCATCCAGAAAGTTAGCATTTGAAGCGCGCGAACGGCTGATGGGGGCCGGTATCGGATTTGAAAAGGAAGTCCGAATCTCGTCTCCGATGAAACCTCTCGTGCCGAAGGTTCGCGGTCGTTTCGAATGGGTCATTCTCGTAACAATTCCCCGTTCCTGCACGTTTCCTTCCGTGCTCGAAAAAGTCCTGCTTTCCGAACCGAAATCATGGACGTTCGATCCGGATCCGCTTTCCCTTCTCTGATATACTACGGTCATACGAACTCGGTCTATGCTTGATATCGTCACGACGGAAAGTTCCGACAGGGATATGCTTCGAAAAAAAGCGGCCAGGGTCATCGATCCGACCGCTTCGGAAGTACGCGCACTCGTTTCGGAAATGGTAGAGGCGATGCGCGTGTACGACGGCGTCGGTCTTGCGGCGCCACAAATCGGGCGTCCCATCCGCCTGTTTGTCATCGAAATAGGAGGACGCGTGTCCGTTTTTTTCAACCC
>CAINXS010000019.1 GCA_903854995.1 Candidatus Moraniibacteriota bacterium
CACGGACTTCGATACCGTATCGAGACGGACGATCAAGAAGGTTCAGGACGAGTTCAACGAACGTCCGAGAAAGGCACTCGACTTTTCCACTCCGAAAGAAAAATTCAATGCCCTTGTTGCATTAGAAATGGGAAGCTAAGATAGTAATCGTTGATGAGTTTGGTCAAAAGTCATCTCGAATATTAAAAGATGATATATTTCTTATCCGTCTTCTTGTTAAGAAAAATAACTGAAGCCAGAATATGGGCCAGGCCCCTTTTCGAAAAAAACGGTCATTGGTTGGTATAATGTTTCAGATAGAGACGGGGAATGCCAGCTGTCTACTTGAATCACCTTGCTGTAAATAATCGGTTTCATTGTCATTATCATCGAATTGACGAGAGCCGCTCTATTCCGGGAAGGTTCTTGTGTATTCGCTGCAAAATGCTATGATTTCAGCGTAAATGTGATGGTCATAACAAGTATTGCCATTTCCAAAACACGTTCCCTATGAATCCGTCTTTGCGAGGACGTATTCGTCCGTGGCAATTCAGGGCTCAAGAATCGGGCGTGGACCGCCACGGCCTGCCATTTGTGAAGGTCAGGACTCGCGGAGACGGATGGAACGGATCCATGGAAATGGTATAAGAGAAGCATATGCAAACGGCAAATGTGGAGATCATGCGGTCGGCGCGTGAATCACTGAAGGGGAAGTGGGGATTGGCTATCGGGGTCACCATCGTCTATTGCGTCATTACGTGGGGCCTGCAAAGCATCAAGCAGGTCGGCCCGCTTGCGGCTATGCTTGTGTCCGGTCCGCTCGCCGGGGGAATGGCGATATTCACATTGGCACTCGTACGGAATCAGGAGGCGAAGTTCGAGCAGCTCTTTGACGGCTTCAAATCGTTCGCGACGTATTTCGTCGCCTATCTCCTGATGCTCGTCTTCATACTTCTCTGGACGCTTCTGCTTATCGTCCCGGGAATCATCGCGGCGATTTCGTACTCGATGACCTATTTCATCATCGCGGACGATCCGACGGTTTCGCCTTCCGACGCGCTCAAACGGAGCAAGGAAATGATGCAGGGAAACAAGGGAAAGTTCTTCGGTCTCCAGCTGCGATTCCTCGGTTGGGCGATCCTGTGCGTTTTGACCGCGGGTATCGGTTTCATCTGGCTCATTCCGTATATCCAGGTCAGCGTCGCCAAGTTCTATGAGGATTTGAAAGGGGTTGCCGCCGCGCCAAGTGCCTCGGCCGAACCGGTCGCCGCGTCGCCGACGGCACCCGTATCCGATGCGCCGGTAAGCCAAGTAAAAGACGCCGAGGTGGCCGACAGTGCTCCGGTGAGTGAGGAAAAGAAGTAAGGAACGAAGGGCGGAGGGATTTACTCTCCGCCTTTGCTAATCGGGAGCCAGAGCCAGAAAAAATGTGTGATTATCGTATTGAAGCAGAAATGAATATTTCATAATTATGGAAAAAAGAGCAACTCATAAAAAACCACTCGTAATAAGCGCGTGGATTTGTGCAGGAAAAACATATTTGACGAAAAAATATACGAATATAATTGAGCTACCGAGCGGTGACTACAAGTATATTTTGACGGACGAACAAAAGGCCGTCGTGAACAAAGAAAGCCTGAAATCGACAAAAAGGGAAATTAATCCCGCTTGGCCAAAAAATTATTACGATGCGATTCTTAAGGAAGTAAAAGACGGAAAATATGACATCATTCTTATCGCGCCATGCATGCCTTTCTCGGAAATGCGGGACTATGGCATAAAATTCGTATTGGCGTATCCGGACCCGACGTGCAAGGAAGAGTATATTGCACGGGCAAGAAACAGAGGCGCGAATGAGGAATTTGTCAAAAGAATCGAGACGAACATTCAGAGCGATTTCGAAGACTTCATGAACCAACCAAACGAAAAGCTCATCATGCAACCGGGCGAATACTTAGAAGACGCCCTCATCAGAACCGGTATATTATAAGCCGGAGCCAGAAAAAAGGTCAGGTACCTTTTTCAAAATATTACATAGAAAGCCTCACCAATACGAATGAATCGAAGCAGGGGAACGCGCTTGATGTTATTCCTTCTAGGCCGAAGAACGACCGCTCCAAGGGATGCGTCCCTTTCGGTTAGAAATGCTATCGAAAAAACGTAACATAATAATGCGATCGTCAGTTGATGTCACAAGCTGAAATAATGGCGGGCGACTTAAGTATTGATTCCAAGAGCACAATATGACTACTCATTTGAAGTGCAATGTCGGGGAATACGGTGTGATTGTGAACGGGGAAGGGAGGTTCCTGATTCTTCGACTCCCGCAGAACGAGGAGTTCGGAACGGGGATGTGGATGCTGCCTGGCGGACGGCTCGAGTCGGACGATCAGCCTGAAGAAGGATTGCTTCGCGAGGTGAAAGAGGAAACCGGGCTCGAGGTCGATATCGTCGCCCCGGTCCATACGGCTCGGTGGGGCATAGAGGATCCTCCGAAATATACGATATTCTATCTTTGCCGTGCCGTCGGGGAGACTGATATCCGCATAAGTGACGAACACACAGAGGCGAGGTGGGTCGGATTCGACGGTCTTTCTGAAATCGTATGGCTCAATGATGCTTTCAGGACCGCCGTAGAAAGTGCCGCTCACATGTTGAAAGTGTTGTCGCATGGGACAGGCTAGAAAAATTGGCCGCTATACCTTACCTGATGTTCGCTTATCCAAGACTCTTAATGTCGGTTGCAGACCGAAAATCCGCTGGATATTATTCCATCCAAAGAAATCCGAACGATTATTCCCATGAAACAGATATCCTGCAAGAACAGCCGCAGGGAAATCGTCTCCTTGAGAGGGTTGGGCTGATTATCGAACATGCCATCGGATGCGTATCGCGAAAGCATGTGTATCGTCCGGGGGAAATTTGACATGAACAAATATATATGCTATAATGGTAATGTACGCTTAATAAAAGAATTTTCATAACTGAACCGTTGAACCAAAGGGGGCTTACGATGGAAGAAACTCTTCATGGCGTAAAGTCAAAACGACCGATAAGACTGCTTCCGCTGTCTCGAGATTTAGGTGAACCTATCGTCCTTGATCGGTTCGATCAGGAGGTCCCATTGGACCTCTCGATATTTCCGAACGTAAATGCGCATCCCGGATGCGCGCGTAACAGGCGCGGGATTCACATGATGGATGAGGCGATTCAGGAATTGATAGGCGGCGAAGACGCTTTGCTGGTATCGGCCGGTTCCTGGGTATATAACGTAGCGACAAAGCCCTACATATACTATGAATTGGCACGCTGCGAATCGGCCTAGGGATGGAAAACGGCGTAAAGGAATACCGGTTTTCCTGTGGGAACGGGACACCTCTGCTGAGTGAAGATTCCTATATTCATAACGGGATCATACGCCCGATGGCGGAACATCTCGCAAAAAG
Organism: Candidatus Moraniibacteriota bacterium; assembly: GCA_903854995.1. Lineage (GTDB taxonomy): Bacteria > Patescibacteriota > Minisyncoccia > Moranbacterales > UBA1568 > JAAXTX01. The sequence continues at coordinate 3,426 of CAINXS010000019.1, forward strand.
ACACGAGGACCGGGAGCGAAGCTTCGCTACCGGCCCTCTTTTCATATCCGGACGGATGATAGAGAACCGCCTATTCAAGTCGAGAAAAGGGGTCAAGTACATTTTAAAAAAATGATATACTGACGGCATACAGCATATTGTCGTATATGGCACGCCAATTCCGCGCCGCCGCTCCCGATCGTATCGGTTTGGGGAAAGTGTATGGGTTGCAGATATCGCGAAGGTGCTCAGTCGCATGCGGGCGCTTCAAGGAGCCGATTTGGTGATCGGGTGACGGAGCCTTCGAGGTTGGGACGCTATGCTCTTCACATGAAAAGGCGAAAAGCGTACACTTTGAGTGGCATCCGTAATGTTTCAAATGCTTGCGTATGAAATTCCTTCAGATGGTGCGAGACAGCGTGTACAATCCCGCCTTTTACAGGCTGGTGATCTCCGGTGCCGGACCGTCGGCGACGCGGTACTTTTCGAGCGTCGTGGCGCTTGTCGCGATCGTCGTGACGGTCATGTCGGCTACCTCGTTCTTTCCGTGGCTGGCTTCCACTGGAGGTATCGAGAAACTCCGTACGACCGTGCTTTCGGCGTACCCCGACGAGCTTGCGCTCCAGTATCGGGACGGACATGTGACGTCCAATGTTGAAGAGCCGTATGTTATATCGATGCCGGCCGCGTCTGGAGCGTCCTCGTCCGACGATCGGACACCGCAGAATCTTCTGGTCATCGATACGACGCACACGGTAGTTCCACAGGACCTGGATCGGTATCGCACGGCGGCGATACTGGCGGGGGATGCCATATGGACGAAGGATTCGAAAGGTATCCAGGTGCATACGTTCGAGGACTGGAATAAAGACCCGTTCACGCTCGACAAGGCTGCGGTGACCGGATTTGTCGATAAGATCGCCGAGGTGATGATGCCGATGATCATCATCGGCTTCGCGCTTTTGCCGTTGGTGTTATGCGTGGCATTCTTCATCGGATATCTTACGTACATGCTCTTTGGCGCACTGGTCATCATGATCGTCGGCAAGGTGCGGAAAATCGATATTTCATACTCCGTTTCGTATCGGCTCGGACTGTTCCTCATCACGCTTCCGGTGGCATACGGTCTGCTTCGGTCGGCATTTCCGATCCTGAACGTCCCGTTTTTGTTCACCATCATCCTGGCGATCGCCGCCTACGTGAATTTTGAACCCGAAAAGGCTGAAACTGTCACGGTGGAAAAGGCGGACCTGTGGGGAGGAACGGAATCAGAGAAGACTCCCGCCGTATGAAAAAAGATATCGAGGTCGAGCTTCGCGGTCTTTTGAGTAAGGAGCAGTATGACGGTCTGAACGAGACATTGGTAGGCAAATCGGGATTGAAGGAGGAGAAGTATCGGATCCTCTTGGATTATTCGACATATCTTCCGGGTGAGGGAATAGAGGACAGGAAAAAAGACATACGAGTACGGGTCACGAACGGTGTTCCGGAAATCGTGGTCAAACTCGGTTCGTGGGGAGGTTCGGAGAGCCGGAAGGAACTGTCCTTCAAGGGGAGTCCCGGCTCGTTCGATACGCTCGTGGAGATATTCGGAAATCTCGGTTTTACGAAGGCTGTGCTGTGCGAACGTCGGACCAAAGCCTATGACTACAAGGGTGTCGAATTCGCGCTCGTCGAGGTGCCCGGTCACAGTTATTATTTCGAGGCCGAGAAGATGGCGCATGGCGAGGCAAATATGGCGGAGGTCGAGTCGGAAATACGGGCCGTCTGTGAGGAGCTCGGACTTTCGATCCTGACCAAGGAGGATTTTTTCAAATATATCGATACGCTCAACAGGGAGGCGAATGCCGTGTTCGAATTCGACTCGCATACCGAGAACCGTTTCCGCGACGAATTCGGCGTGTAAAGGAAGCCATGTCGACCAAGCAATCCACGGTAGACTATATCCTCGATCAACTCGTTTCGCTTGACGGGGACGTTTCGGCGCGGAAAATGTTCGGCGAATACGCGCTGTACTGCGATGGCAAGGTGGTCGCGCTCGTCTGTGACGATACGCTTTTCGTAAAGATTACGAACGAGGGGAAAGAATTCGTCGGCGGTTCGTATCAGGAGGGGAGCCCGTACCCGGGCGCCAAACCGGCGATGGAAATCGACGATGACGGATTGGAAGATCGCGAGTGGCTGTCCGAACTTATCCGTATCACGGCTAAAAGTCTGCCGGTGCGGATGAAAAAGTAAGCATGCGATTCGACATGCAATCAGCCGTTAACACCGTTTGAAGCATAGGCGGATGCGGGATTTCCAAAAAGAAAACTCAAGGCCCGTTCGTTTTCAGGTATGAGCGGGAATTTTTGGTACGTATCCTTGTGGATCCATTCGTACGTATCGTGATCTGAACCGAGGAGTATGGTTTTTTCGACCAGCCTGCAGAGAAAGAAGATGCCGATGATTTGGATCGGTTTTCCATTGATTATCGGTCTCCATTCGTCGACGTAGAACGGTTTCTCAATGACTATTTCCGCGCCGATCTCTTCTCTCGTTTCCCGCTTGAGGGCATCGGTAACGGATTCACCGGGTCGGACTTTTCCTCCCGGAAAGTCGTATTGGCCGTGTCTGCATCCGCCCTTATACTGACCGGATTCCCGAATAACTAAAAACTTTCCATCGTGCTCAATCACGGCACGGACGGCGACGAACTGTTTCGGAATATCTACAACGGTCCTCATATTGGCGATTATACCCTTTGTGATATACTTCTGCCAAGCGTAAAATTCCGGATAATTCCATTCCATTTTATGAAGAAAATCGTCCTGATGGTGGTCGGATGGCTGTTCGTGGTCAACCTGTTCGGGTATGCCGCGCTGAACCGGTTCAATCTGACCCCGGATACGTCGTACAAGTGGATCTTGCCGGAAAATTTTCCGGTACCGACGTCGTCCGATCTCGTGGACATGCATAACCGATGGGATTCGTATTGGTATCTCGATATCGTTCACAACGGGTATTACCTGAAGACGGATAACACCTTGGCGAACGTCGTTTTCTTTCCGATGTACCCCGCGCTCATACTTGTCGTCGGCACCGTCCTTTTCGGGAACTATGTCCTTGCCGGGTGGCTGTTGAGCATGGCCTTTCTTGTCACGTCGTGCGTCTATCTGTACCGGTTCGTGAAGGAGTTCCATCCGGATATCGACCCGGAACTGCCGATCGTGCTGATGCTCGTTTTCCCGACGGCGTTCTTCTTCAACGTGATCTATACCGAGTCGATCTTCCTGTTCATGACGATTACGACCTTCTATTACGCGTTCAGAAAGGAATATCGGCTAGCGGGGCTGTTCGCGTTCCTCGGGGCGCTGACGCACAGCAACGGGGTGTTTCTGGCGTTGCCCATCCTGTGGAAGATCGTCGAGGAGAACGGATGGAAAAATATGCTCGCACCGAAGACGTGGTGGAAACTGTATCCGGTCGTCTTCGCGCCGATCGGCAGCTTCCTGTTCCTGGGGTATGATTATTGGAAGTTCGGAGACCCGCTTCTGTTCTTCAAGATCCAAAGCAACTGGGGGCGTTCGTTTTCGATCAACTGGGAACACTTCTCGACGTTTTCTCATCCGTCGATCGCGAACATGTGTATCGATATCTTCCTCGCCGTATTCATCATCTCGGCCGTCGTCGCGGTATGGCGGAAGCTTTCACCCCTCTACGCGATTTTCATGTCGACCACGCTTATCGCTGCATTCACGTCGGGGACGCTCATGAGCGTAGGGCGATACAGTCTCGTGATGTTCCCGCTGTTCATCCTGCTTGCGGGTGTGAAGGACCGATACGCGAGAATGGGATGGATCCTCGCATCGACGCTGTTCCTCGCCCTGGATATCATCCTGTTCGTCAACAACTATTGGGCGGGATAGCGGCAGGAGAGGTTTTCTCCTGGCGCAGTCGGATATTCGGCGAAAAGTGTGCAGAAAGTTCAAAAGCGGTCAGATGTTGTTTCTGTCCGCTTTTGATTTGGTCCGTTGGAGTCGCAGGTTACATGCCGAAACACCCGAATCCGGAAAACGACGGAACTTCGAAACTGAAAATTCCGAGCACGAGTGTGGCAACCTCAGCAAACACATCGACGATCGTGTCGATTGCTGGATTCTCGTCTAACCAGTCCAGAAGGGCATCGAGTGTCGGCTCCGCTTTCGCGACGACATTTTCGAGGATGGAACCGGCAGTATTGATGATTGCCGCCTCGGCAATCTGGATTGCGTGCCCGACGAGGCTGAGCGTATTAGCCACGCCTTCGACGACATCCCAGCCGAACTTGATCGGCATGAAAAGGATGTTTCCGAAATTTGTGGCTGCTACGCCAAGCCAGTTGGTGGGCGCGGCAATCGTTTGCGGGCAAGCCGCATTTTCAGGTGTGTTCATAGTAAATTTCCTGGATGGTTGTCAAAGGCTTTCGCTGAACTAATGAGTTTACGGTAGAACGAAACAGTAATTCTGTCAAGATTTCTCGGTAATGTGTACACACATATGGCGGTTTTGCTAGGCTCTGGGGTTCACCCCTCATCCTGGCCAAATATGTCCATCCATATGTCGGAAACCATTCAGGAAGAACGGTTAAGGTGGGTCCTGCCGATCGTCGAGGGCGAACTG
>CAINXS010000020.1 GCA_903854995.1 Candidatus Moraniibacteriota bacterium
CTCATCATCCTGATACCGATCTTCGAACGGATGTCCCGGGTCGTCCTCCGTACGGTCACCATGGACATCCCCTCTCAGAAGATCATCACCAAAGACAATGTCTCGATCGACATCGCGGCCGTCGCGTACTATCACATCATCGATCCGATGAAGTCGGTCATCGCGATCGAGGATGTCTACAAGGCGGTGAATCAGATTTCGCAGACGACGGTACGAAACGTCGTCGGACAGTTCAATCTCGATCAGCTCCTCTCGCAGACCGTCGACATCAACGCGCAGATCAAGAACGTCATAGACCAGCATACGGAGCCGTGGGGGGCGCAGGTGACCGCCGTGGAGATCAAGGACATCGCCCTTCCCGAGAACATGCAACGGGCCATGGCGAGAGAGGCTGAAGCGGAACGCGAGAAGCGGGCCAAGATCATCGCGGCGGACGGCGAATTCCAGGCGGCCATCAAGCTCGGCGAGGCCGCCGACATCATCTCGACCCATCCCGTCGCCCTCCAGCTCCGCACGTTGCAGACCATGGCGGAAATCAGCGTCGAGAAAAACTCCACCATCATCTTCCCGGCCCAGTTCATGGGAACGGTACAGGAAGCGTTCAAGATGATCCACGAGGACGCTTCGAAGCGATAGATTCACTCACGCACTGCCGTCTTAAACCGAACCGTAGAACACGATGTTTGTTTTCATTCTTCAAATTCTCGTTTCCGTTCTCTTTTTCGTCAACAAAGTCCTGTGGCTAATCGGAAAAAAGACCGGATGGCTCCTTGGGGCGATTGCGGCGGCTATCGCCGTGTTCTATTTTTACCTGGTCGGACTATACGTATTCACGGTATTCGAAATCGGCCTGATAGGACTGATGCTGTACGGGCTATTTGCCGGAAACAAAAAGAATCAGACGGTCGAGAACCTCATCAATATATCGACTGTGCTCATCATGTCGGCATTGGCCTATTTCGCGTTCAGCGGACTTCTGACCATATACGAACTGATCAGTTCCACGGGACTCCTGTTCGGGACATATCTCCTCAGCCACGAAAAATTCCGTTTCGGCTGGATCGTGCATTTTTTCGCCCACATGGTCGCAAGCTATATGGCATACCTGAAAGGACAAGATATCTATGCCCTCTTCCAGTTCGCGTCGGTATTCGTCGCGGCAGCCGGAATATCGCTGAATAAGAAATAGTACATTCCAAAGTCCGCGTCAGTCACGAATCTTGGCAATATATTCGAACAACGGGCGCATGTATTCGTCGAAATGCAGGTCTTCGCGTGCAAGAAATGAAAATAGCTCGTCGCCGTTCCGATCGAACGCGACGATCTCGCAGAATTCCGGTTCCTCGCCCGATTTCCGAAATCCTTCGGCGAACGTCTCATACCGTTTCATGTATCCAGCCGCCGTCTCGCCGAGCGTAACCCGATAGATGACCGACATCTTCTCGCGCGGACCGCCTTCCTTGAAATATGCCGGAGCGAACGCCAAGACACGCTGCGTATCATCGACATCTATGCCGAGCTCCTCGCGAAGTTCCTTTTTCGTGTTATGGTCGAGATCGAAGACGCCATCGCGGATATCGCGATCGTCGATTCCTCCGCCGCAGAGCTGATACCGCAAAGGATTGGCCGTGTGATCCGACATCCGACCGAACACGACCTTCCCGTCGGAAGTCTCCACAAGCGCGGCGGCATGGATGATCCGTATCCCGTATCCTTCCGGATTCCGGATATCGCGACAGAACAGATTGTGCGCGAAGTCGGTCCGCGAAACGGTCACCTCGATCGTATCCGCCGTTTCGGTCTTCCCGATCACGGCAAATACCTCGCCTCTCGTATACCGCTTCCCGCCGCGGAGCAGTTCCCCCAGTACGCATCGACTTCCTTCTGCAGATCGGCCGGAAGCGAAACGCACCCACCGTCGTACCGGACAGTGAGGCGCTTTGTAAGTTTGGAAACGATGATGTCATTCATACCTCAACGCCTCTATCGGGTTGAGTCTCGCGGCGCGGCGTGCCGGATAATACCCGAAAATGATACCGATCACGGCAGAAACACCGAATGCGAGCACGACCGATATTCCGGACACCGAAGTCGCCACACCGCCGAACCGCGTCAGAAGCGCCGCGGCTCCCCATCCGGCAACGACTCCGACAACTCCCCCGAGAAACGTAAGCGCCACCGACTCGGAAAGAAACTGCCGGCTTATATCGCGCCGCTTCGCTCCGATAGCCTTACGAAGCCCGATTTCACGCGTCCGTTCCGTCACGGTCGTCAGCATCATATTCATGATACCAATGCCGCCGACCAAGAGCGAAATGCCGGCGACCGCCCCGAGAAGAAGCGTGAAGGTCTCGGTCACCGAAGACGCCGTTTCGACGATGTCAGCCTGGTTCATGATCCGGAAATCCGCACTGCTCGAATCCGCGATGTCGTGCCGTTCGAGCAGAAGCTCCCTGATCGCCGCGGATGCCGCGTCCATTTGTTCCTGGTCCGCCACCGTGACACTGATCATGGAAATCGACTCGGTTCCGGTAAGGTATTGGATCGCCGTCGAGAGCGGAACATAGATGACATCGTCCGAGTTGTCCATTCCCGATCCCCCTTTCGATTCGGTCACCCCGAGCACGGTGAAGTCGATTCCCTTGATACGGATCTTTTTCCCGGCGACCTCCTCCCCTTCGGGAAACAGCTCATCACGGACATCGGGTCCGATTACCGCGACCTTGGACCGGCGGGCATCATGCAGATCGGTAAAAAAGGAGCCTGATTCAATCGAGATATTCCTGACGTTCATGTAGGCAGGCAGCGTACCGGTGACGCTCGTACGGGTATTCGACCCGCCAGCGATCACCTGGTAGTTCCCGGCAACCGACGGGGCGACCGCACCGAGCGATGGGACGTCCGCCCGGATCGCTTCAGCGTCCTCGAGCGTCAACGACGTCGAAGATCCCTGCCCCTGGCTCACGTTCTGTCCGGGGCTTCGCGCGAATCCGGGACGGATCATAAGCAGGTTGGAACCGATCGATTGGATACGACTCTGGACGGACTGCTGTGCACCCTGACCGACGGCGATCATGGCGATGACCGACCCGATGCCGATGACGATGCCGAGCATCGTCAAACCTGAGCGGGCCTTGTTGGTCGTCAGCGCGATATATGTCTCAAGGATGATGTCGGAGAAAAGCATAGTTCGTTCACACGGTATGGACGGCCGTATTCTGAAGATCGCTCACGATACCCCCGTCTCGAATCGTGATGATCCTATCGGCATACCCGGCTATTTCGGATTCGTGCGTGATAAGGATGATGGTGTGGCCTTTCTCCCGGTTCAACTTCCGCAGGGCGGCCATGACACGTTCACCGGTCTTCGTATCGAGATTTCCCGTCGGCTCATCCGCGAAGACGAGAGACGGATTGTTCACGAGCGCCCGGGCGATCGCGACACGCTGCATCTGTCCTCCAGAAAGCTGGTTCGAGAGATGCTCCCATCGGTCCTCCGGGAATTCCACCGCCCGGAGCGCCGCCTCGGCAAGCGCACGACGCCCGCTACGCGGCACACCTTCGTAGACCAGAGGGAGCATGACGTTCCGGATGACGCTCGTACGTGGCAGCAGATTGAACGACTGGAACACGAACCCGATCTTCCGTATTCGGATATCGGCCAGTTCGTCTTCGGAATATTTCGATATATCCTTCCCGTCCAGGATGTATCGCCCTCCGGATGGAGAGTCAAGAAGTCCGAGTATGTTCATCAATGTGGATTTTCCGGATCCGGACGGTCCCATGATGGCCAGAAACTCACCGTCCACGACGGAAAACGTCGCGCCGGAGAGCGCTACGGTCTCGTTGTCCCCGTTCCGGTAAATTTTCGAAAGGTTCCTGCATTCGATCACAGACGTGTCGGTTAGTGGAATCGGAGAAAGGCATGGTTACATCCCCGGCGGACCGCCGCCGCCCGGTATCCCCATCAATGACGTTCCGGAGCGGATTCCGCCCGACGTGTTCGCGGAAGAGGACGATGTCGCCGCGGATGACGAACCGACGATCACTTTCTGTCCCTCCGACAGGCCGCTCACGATCTCAATGGACGTATCGGTCGAAATTCCGGTTTCGACGGCGACACGACTTCCCTTGCCGCCGCCTCCGGCACCGGATATCATGACGAAAGATCTTCCGGACGTATCGGTCTTGACCGCTGCGATCGGTACCGTGACGACATTATTCTTCTCCGCCGTGACGATTTCGACATCCACGCTCATTCCGGGTTTCAGGTTTTCAAGCGAAGCGGAATCGAAAGCGATCTCCGCGTTATAAGTAACGACATTCTGCGTGACCGTCCCGATCGTATCCATCTTCGAAACCGTCCCGCCGACAGACGTCCCGCCGAGCGCATCGAACGTCAACGTTACCGCATCACCGGTCTTCACTCCGGCGGCATCCACCTCGTTGAGCGACACCTTGGCATACATTTCCTTGCTGATCACCGAGGCGATCGCGTCGTCGCGCGAGACCGAATCGCCCGCGGATACGGAAAGCGCGGTGACCACCCCGTCGAAAGGCGCGCGGATACCGTAGTCTTCGAGGTCTTCCCGCGCATCCGCGAGCTTATTCCTCGCCTGTGCGATGGCGATCTCCTGCGCCTGTCGGTTCAGCTTGTCGTCCTCCGTCTCGTTATCATACAGTTTCTCCGTCTGTCTCATCTTTATCTCCGCGCTCCGAACCGACAGTTGTGCGTCACGCACCGCCTTCAGGGCATCGGACGTATCCAGGAGAGCGACCAGGTCACCCTTCTTCACCTCCTGGTCGTTCTTCACGGAAACGGAAAGGACCTCGATCGCGTCGCCGGCCGCGACCGGCTTCAATGAAACCTCGTTTCTCGCGTATACCTGCCCGCTTCCCGTCACGGAGACTCGGAGGTCCTCTCTCTTTGCCGTAGCCGTCTTCACCTGCGTCGCCGTCGCCGCCTTCGATTGCGAC
>CAINXS010000021.1 GCA_903854995.1 Candidatus Moraniibacteriota bacterium
CGTCCGTTTCTACAACTTCGAACGGAAACACTCAGGCATCGGGAACAAGACCCCTATTCAAAGAATCACCGACCATATAGCCGGAAGTGTATACAACGCTTGACGAGTTAACAACGATACTTGACAATTAATAATCCCTCTGTTAGAATACATAAGCTGTTCCTTCGATATGAGAATCTGCAGCGCGAGCGATTGGGGCGCAAACGCTGTTACGGACCGCCGATGAGTATCTGCCCGAGCGCTTGCGTTCGGAAGAATATCTCACGGCGGTTCTTTTTTGCTGTCGTTCGTGCCGGTCGTTTCCGATCGTCACACATGGATGCTCCGTCCCGGTTCGTCATCGATCACGACGAGATTCTTTCTGATAATGACACTGGTCCGATCGGATGAGGAAGGTCGGTCGTACGTAAAGTCGCCCTTGAACGTTTTTCCGGAAAGGAACAGCGGCAACCGCGACGCGTCCGCGGTCCACATGCGAGCGATTGGAATCTTGTCGACATCGAACCATTCCGGCCGCATCTCTTCCGACTCCTCGGCTTCCCCATCGAAATCGTCGCAGGCGAATATGTGAACCTCGACTCCCCGCGTTCCGTCTTCGAAATCGAATCGGATCAGTCCTCTTTGCTCGACCGATTTAGCCATCAGCCCTAACTCCTCAAAGACTTCGCGCTTCGCCGCTTTCTCGATGCTCTCCCCTTCCTCGACCTTGCCGCCGAAGCCGTTCCATCGACCCATGCCGAACCCGCGTTTCTTCATTCCAAGAAGCAGCTTGCCGTCTTGCATGACCATGCAGAGTGTCAGGACTTTTCTCATTGGTCAAGAATGGCTCCGCGAATGTACGCCGTCAGGAACCGTAATCGTAACGATTTGTACATTCACCGTCATTTCGATGCTTCGCCGATGACGCTCATATTACCTTTCAGGATTTCCGGCTTAAGAGCCGCGAGTTCGTCCGAATAGGACATCTCGGGTATATCGTTCATGAAATAGAGTCTTTTTCCGAGCACGTGAGCGAAAGCGGCCTCAAGAAAGGAATTTCCGCCGACATAGTTCCTGATGCCTCGCTTATCGACATTCACGACGAGTACGGCATCGGAATCGGCAATCAACCCGTAATACACGCGGATCAGGTCGTTCTCCATCTTATGTTGAGTCGACTCATGCGCGCTTTCCGGCTCAAGGACTCCGGAAGCGTATCGCTCGGTATTTTTCGGAACGATAACGGAATGCCCCATTCTTTCCAGGACGGTCTTGGCATCCATCATCTCCTTCGAGGCCGACATGCTTCCACAGACTACTATTTTCATAGGATATTTATCGGACCAATTATCAATCAGTAGTCACTTCCCACAACACTTCTTATATTTCTTCCCGCTCCCGCCCGCCTTCGCACGAGGCTTCGGCATGACTCCGCTTACTTGCGATGATACGGAGCGTTGATCATACCGCATTTCTTGTACTTGTATACTTCGCCGGTAGTCGGATTCACCGCTCCGCACGGACACGGGTCATTGCGACCGACGGTATGTTCGGCGTGCATCGGCTCCTGCTTCACCGCCTCACCTTTGTCGTTCTCGGTGGTGGCGAACTGTGACGGGGTGTCGGATGCCCCGGAAAGTACCATGGTACGTTCGGCCGGAGCCGTCATCGGGGCCGCGACCGCGGTTTCGATCTTGAGAATGGTCAAAAGATAGGTCTTCCTGACGGCATCCAGGAGACCGGTGAACAGATTGAACGCCTCGCGCTTGTATTCGACGAGCGGATCACGCTGTCCGTATCCACGGAGTCCGATACCCTGCCGCAAGTATTCGATCTCGTCGAGATGGTTCATCCACAGCTGATCGAGCGCCTGCACATAGAGAATCCGTTGCAGTTTATCCCACGTTTCCGGTGGAATCGCCTTCGCCTTCGCCTCAAGAACGTTAGCGCCCTCCCTCGAAAGATATTCGCGTATGAGTTCCTTCTTTTCGGATTCGTCCTTTGACCGGTCCTCGCGGATTTCCTCGAACGTAGCGAGTGCGGCCTTCTCGTCGAGCACCGGGAAGAGCCCGTTCGCCTCGATGGAAATCTCACCGAGCGCCCACTCGGCCTCGTGCCCCGCGCAGTGGAAAGCGACCATCTTGTCGAACTCTTCCTGAAGAAGCGAACGCGTCATCTCATTCATGGACTCCGCGCCGAGCGCCTCGCGCCGCCTGCGGTACGTAACCTCGCGCTGACGATTCATCACGTCGTCGTATTCGAGCACGTGCTTGCGTATGTCGAAGTTGAATCCTTCGATCTTGGTCTGGGCGCTCTCGATCATCCGTGAGATAGCCTTGCTCTCGATCGGTTCGTCGTCGGGCAACCCCATCGTATTCATCATGTTTTTGAGCCGATCACCCGCGAAACGGCGCATCAGTTCGTCCTCGAGCGAGATGAAGAAACGCGTCTGTCCGGGATCCCCCTGTCGTCCCGCCCGACCACGCAGCTGATTGTCGATACGGCGGGCTTCATGCCGTTCCGTGCCGATGATCACCAGGCCGCCAAGCTCACGGACCCCTTCGCCGAGCTTGATGTCGGTTCCGCGGCCGGCCATGTTCGTCGCGATCGTCACGGCGCCCTTCTGTCCGGCGCCCGCGATGATGGGCGCCTCACGCTCGTGCTGCTTCGCGTTCAAGACGTTATGTCTCACCCCTTCGCGTTCCAGCAGGGCCGACAGGTACTCGGACTTTTCGATCGCGATCGTTCCGATCAGGATCGGCTGTCCCTCGGCACTGATACGTTTCACCTCCTCGGCTATCTTCTGAAACTTCACCTCTTCCGTCTTGTAGATGATATCGGGCAAGTCCTTCCGGATGAGCGTCTTGTTGGTCGGAATGGTCACGACATCGAGCTTGTATACCTTGGAAAATTCCTCGGCGGACGTGGCCGCGGTTCCCGTCATGCCGGCGAGTTTCTTATACAGGCGGAAGTAGTTCTGGAAGGTGATCGTCGCAAGCGTGCGCGATTCGCGCTGGACCGCCACCCCCTCCTTCGCCTCGAGCGCCTGATGCAGACCCTCGCTGTACCGTCGGCCATGCATGATGCGGCCCGTGAAGTCGTCCACGATGAGCACCTCTCCGTCGCGCACGACATAATCCCGGTCCAGATGGAAAACGAACTGTGCCTTGAGCGACTGTTCGAGGTGATGCACGTATTGGATATTCCCCTGATCGTAGAGGTTCGGCATACCAAGGAGCTCCTCGACACGGGTGATACCCTGATCGGTCAGCGTGACCGTACGGAACTTCTCATCGAGGACGAAATCCTCTTCGGGTCGGAGTCTCGGGACGATCTTCGCGAACCGTTCATACAGTTTGGTGGATTCCGCGTCCGGCGCCGAAATGATGAGCGGGGTCCGGGCCTCGTCGATCAGGATCGAGTCGACCTCGTCGACGATCGCGAAATGAAGCTCGCGCTGGACCATATCGGACAGCTCCCCGACCATGTTGTCGCGCAGATAGTCGAAACCGAACTCGTTGTTCGTCCCGTAGGTGATATCGGCCGCATACGCCTCGCGACGGGTGACCGGGATCAGGTTCTCGCGTTCGACCGATACCTCGTTCGAATCGGTCACGTTCGGCTCGTACCGATACGATATCCCCTGCTGCAGGATGCACGCGGTCGAAAGTCCGAGAAAGTGGAATACGCGGCCCATCCAGTTGGCATCGCGCGACGCGAGATAATCGTTCACGGTGACGACATGTACGCCTTTTCCGGACAAGGCATTGAGGTAAATCGGCAAAGTCGACGTCAGCGTTTTTCCCTCACCGGTCTTCATCTCGGCAATCTTGCCCTGATGCAAGACGGCGCCACCCATCAGCTGCACGTCATAGTGACGCTCGCCGATAACGCGCTTGGCCGCCTCGCGCACGACCGCGAACGCCTCCGGAAGGATATCGTCTTCAGTTTCCCCCTTGGTCAACCGGATACGGAACGCTTCGGTCTTTGCCTGAAGCTCTACATCGGACAACTTCTCGACCGCATCGGAAAACGCGTTCACATCGTCGACGACCGGCTGAAGCGAACCGATGACCCGCTCGTTCGATCCGAAAATATTCTTGAGAAAATCCATAGGTACGTCAATAACCAATGATCAGTATCCGATAATCAACTCGCGATCGGAGCACATGACTATCGAACAGAGAATGATTTCGGAAAACGGCTATAAACCGGATACCGTCCTCTGCTGTCTGATTCCTGTTCCCTGTTCATCGTTATCTGTTGACTGTGCTTCTTCCCATTGTAGAAGCAAAAACCCTCCCCGTCAAAGGCCGGTGAAGGTCGATGCGAGGAGGGAGATCGTCTGAAATAACCCGCTAGAAACGTGCGGATTCGTCGATTACGAGACCTTTCTTGATGGAACGGCCTCCGCGTTCCCTGAGATCGCGTCGCTTATCCTTCTCCTTGACAATCTGCACGCGAAGCTTATCGATCACCATATCGATCGAGCCCTCGACGCTTTTGCTCGTTTCTTCCGCCCGGATGAGATCCCGCGCGTCGCTGACGTTCACCTCGACCCGGAAAAACCCCTTCTTATCCATCGCGACTTCGATCTCATACAGGGAATTTTTCTCGAACAGGTCCTCGATTTCCGACAACCGCTTCTCTATGTATTCCTGCTCACTCTCCCGTATCCGACAGTCCTTCGCCAGGAACTTCGTTTTCATACTCTTTCCCTTACGGATTATCCGGAATCATTATACCACCGCGTGTCTACTACGAACGAAACGACCGGACACTTTCAAGACGGCCACGAAAAGCCGTTTTCGCCCTTTTCACGCCTCGTTTTGACTTCCTCGTGACCGAATCCGACGAGTTGTACTTCCTCCTGCAGTTGTATGTTCAGCTCGTCGCGAACCCGCTGTTTGACGATGGAGACAAGTGTCAGCACCTCCTCGGCAGTCGCTCCGCCGGTATTCACGATATAGTTCGGATGCTGTTCACTCACCTTCGCGTGACCGATCGTCCGTCCGCGGAGTCCCACCTGGTCGATGACCCAGCCGGCCGGGAGTCGCTCTCCCTTCGGTTCCTTTCCCGAGTCGTGACGGAACTCCTCCCTCAGATGCTCGTCGGTGACCGTCGGATTCATGAAGAACGATCCCGCGCAGAACGCGTCTTGGGGATGCTTCGCTTCGCGCTCGGCCTGCGTCTCGGACACGATGGACATCAGCGCCTTCGGATCCCCCCCGCCGGTACCGAGCCGCAGTTCGGCAGACAGGATGACGAGCTCGGGATGCCGTTTGAACAGGCTCATCCGATATCCGAACGTGCACTCGTCCTTCTTGTATTCCTTCACCATGCCGGTCCTGCGATTCAATGCCTTCACGGATACGACATGATCGGCCATCTCGGAACCGAACGCTCCCGCATTGCCGCGGACCGCGCCGCCGACGGAACCCGGAACGCCCGCCAGTTTCTCCATACCGGTAAGTCCCGCCTGGCAACAGGCAACCACGACCTCAAGCAGCGACTTTCCGGCCCCCGCGGACACCCGGCCATTGTCCAGGATACGGAATCCCCCGTCGGAAATACGCATGACAAGACCCGGAAAACCGTTGTCGGAAAAAAGGATGTTGCTCCCTCCGGACATCACGTATACCGGCAGATACTCGGATGCGGCCCGTTCATATCCGAGCGAAAGTTCGCTCGCATCCGACACTTCCGCGAACAGCTTCGCCGGCCCTCCTATCTTGAAGGTCGTATAGTGCGCAAGCGGAACGTTGCTTCGGAATTCCATAGTTTTGGTCGTTTTGGTGTGGTTCTTTTTTCACATTCATTGTACCACGGACGTCGGCATGACATCGCGCCCGCTTCCACCGGGTCGGAAAGACGGCATCAGTCCTTCCCTGCCACCCCGTCCGCAACCTTGTAAACGTCTCCGGCACCGAAGGTCACGAGAAGATCTCCCGGCTCAAGCGTTTTACGGAGCACGGCGATCGCTTCCGATATGGTCGGGACATGCTCCGCCTTGTCCCGGACATATCGGTTAATCTCGCGTACCAGGTCGACAGATGAAACACCGCCAGCGGTTTCCCGTGCGCTGCCATAAATGTCGAGTACCAGGACCCGCGTCGCGTCGTCGAAACTCTGCGCGAATTCCGTCAGCAAGGCAGCGGTCCGGGTGAACGTATGCGGATGAAAGACCGCGACCAGTCTCCGATCGGGATATGCGTCACGAAACGATGCGATGGTCGCCCGCAGTTCCTCGGGATGATGGGCGTAGTCGTCGTATACCGGCACACCCGCGTATTCTCCCTTGTATTCGCTCCGGCGGGTCGTACCGGTAAACGTGGAGAGGCATTCGCGGACCGCTTCCATATCGAGTCGAAGAAACGAACAGAGCGCTATCACCGCAGCCGCGTTCTGGGCATTGTGACGCCCGGGAAGACACAGTGAGAACGTACCGAGCGATCCGTCTTTCGTCTCGATACCGAACCGTTGACGCACGCCCTCCGGCCCGGACTCCGACGCCGGCACCGATATGCGATCGATAATCCGCACGTCGGCCCGCCCGTCGAACCCGTAGGAAATCCGCCGGCACTTCGCCTCGGTCGCGACGGAGAGCACGGTTGCGGAGTCCGATGAATACACGAGTACGCCATGCATGGGAATGCGACGGACGAACTTCCGGAACGTTTCCCGATATGCCGCGGCATCGGGAAAAAAGTCCGGATGATCCCAATCGACGCTCGTGAGGATGGCCGCGAACGGAAGATAGTGGGACAGCTTGTCCTGATATTCGTCCGCCTCCAAGACCAGCATGTCCCCTCCTCCGACCAACGCGTTGCCATTCCAGGCACGGACCCGGCTCCCGATGACGGCTGACGGATTTTTCCCCGCGGCCCGAAGCACCTCGGCCAACATGGCCGACGTCGTGGTCTTCCCATGCGTTCCGGTCACGAGGAGACTCATCTTTTCGCGGGTAAGTTCACCGATCGCCTCCGGGTACGAAAGCACGCGAATGCCGAGCTCCCGCGCACGATCAAGTTCCACGTTGTTCGGAAACGCGGTCGAATGGACGACCAGCCCGCAATCGGATGGTACGTGGTCGGGATGGAACGAATCATGGACCAAGATTCCCTCCTTTTCGAGCACGGACGCATAAAACCGGTCACCGTCGTCCGATCCGGTCACGTCGCTTCCCTGGCGACGATAGAACGTGGCCAATGCCGACGTTCCCGCCCCTTCGATACCGACGATGTGGATTTTTTTCGTCATGTGGAAAAATCGTGAACGTCTACTAAGACAATCCTATGATACCGTCGGCGATCATATCCGCGGCGGCAGGATTATAGAACGCACGGATCTTTTCCGACATGTCCGAACGCAGCATCGGGTCGCGAAGCAGCAGGTCGACTTTTCTGGAAAGGATATGCTCGCCGAGATTCGCCTCCTCGAGCACGATCGCACCGCCGAGACGGGCGACCTCGTACGCGTTCATGCGCTGTTCATCGTTCGCGGCCGTGGGAAGCGGCACGAGAATCGAAGGCTTTCTGCAGGCGGCCAGTTCGGTGACCGAACTGGCACCGGCCCGGGAAATGACGACGTCCGCCCGGGCAAGCGCATCTGAGAGCTCCTGACCGTTCAGGAACGGAGTGACGACATATCCCTCCCTCCCCGCCTTTATGCCGTATTCTCCGGCCACTGAGACGGCGTCGCGATAGTTCTTCTCGCCGGTCTGATGAAGCACTTGCGTTTCCCGTATGATATCCGGCAGCATGCGCGCGACGGCAAGATTGAGCGACCGGGCGCCGAGACTGCCGCCGAGTACGAGCACGACCGGACGCTCCGCCGAAAATCCGAAATACGCGTTCGCCCGCGACGCATCCCCCGAAAGAAGCTCCGATCGGACGGGGTTTCCGGTGATCGCCGTCTTTTCAGGCGGAAAGAACGACATGGCGGCAGGATATGCGATCGCGATGCGTGTCGCGAATTTCGCGAGCAGCAGGTTCGCCCTGCCGGCAACGGCGTCGGAATCATGGATGACGAACGGGATCCGAAGCGCCCATGCGGCCATGCAGACCGGAACACTGACGGAGCCACCTTTCGCGAATACCACGTCCGGCATGAAGACCAGGAGATGCCAAACCGCCTGCAGAAATCCGATCGGCACCTTGAACGGGTCCAACGCGTTCTGAAACGAGAAATACCGGCGCATCTTTCCGGACAGGACCGTCCGCGTCGGGATTCCCTCGGCTTTCATGACGTCTCGTTCTATCTTTCCGCCGGAACCGATATACAGCACGCTGACGGGTACGGCCGAACGGGACGCAAGGGATCGCGACACGGCGATTAGTGGAAACGTATGCCCTCCCGTGAGTCCGCCCGTAAGCGCTACCCGAAGCTCCGTTGGATTGCTTTTTTGAGCCATAATTCGTGATGAGATATCTACCCCATTTTAGGACGTTTGGAGATGTTGAGCAATATGCCGATGGCTCCGAGGATGGCCGCAAGCGAC
>CAINXS010000022.1 GCA_903854995.1 Candidatus Moraniibacteriota bacterium
GCGAAGATGTCCGGTATCCTTTGGTCATGAGACCAGAATACCATGCTGAAGCCTTCGCCTGAAGGCGAGGGTTTTGGCCCAACCCGGAGCGGGACTATAAAAAGGGCTTTTAAATGCCCTTTATTTTATTACACATACCTACTATTGAATTGCCTCGCTTGGACTTTCGGATGTAACGGTCTCAGGCTCGCCACCAACTCCAGCTTCAGTGTCAGCGCATCCCTCATCAGAATCAGGGTCACACGGCGAAGGCTCCTCTTCTACGACAGGATTTTCCGCGGCATACACGACCGGATCATTGCATGTCACCCCTTCCGGAAGATCGCCATCCTCGCAATATCGGACCTCGCAATCCTTCTCATCGGAAGGACATTCCAAGGCCTGACAGTTCTCGTCCCGGGCAGGATCGCAGTCGGGAATATTGGCTGCCTTGCGTCGGACGACCTGATAATACCAGTCATCGTTTTCCGGAGTACCGGTACAAGCAAGTCCCTCCTTGGTAGAATTCTGGTCGCACTGGAAGTGAAAACAGCGCTCGGTATACGGATCACAGTCCGTCTGTGCCTCGATGATATAGTCGCGCCTGACAATGATGCGATAGTACGTGAACCCTATCGAGACAATCACGATGATGCCGGCGACCCAGAGCAGCGCCTTCGATCTGTTATCCATACTCCTTCATCGGGTTATACGGGTAAATACCTGAGACTGGCCGGCGATTCCTTCGATAAAAAACCACCCCTTTCGGAATGGAAACGAGAAACTGACAGATTGTCCGAAGCGGAAACGAACGGGAAACCGACCATCGCCGGAATGCCGCCCTCCCCGTCCCGCATCAGGGAACATCCGGCGCGTTTCCCCTCAAATCCGTTTCTTACGGACTTCCCAAAAGCGAAAAACGAAAAACGTCCCGACGGCTTCCGAACGGAAGCGCCCGTCAAAGATGTCGGCCGTCTTTTTCCCGACCGTCCCGTCACGCGCGATACGCGTATCCGGAGAAACGAAAGGAAATCCCTGGTCATAAGAATCGTTCGGGCTCCGCCGAAGAAACAACACCCTCAAAATACCAGATTTTCGAGATACGCGAAAGGGCCTCACGAAAAATCACCGGGCTGGATCACTTCTCCCGATGAGTGGTGATCTTGAACGGGGAATAGAGCGGACAGGAACGGAACGTTCCCGTCGCAAGCATAACCAGTCCCAGAATACCCCACAATGACTCGTAATAGATGGCGACCGACAGGATCAGGACTCCGAGGACGATCCGGGCGATACGATCGAGCCCGCCGACGTTCTTCTCAAACATAGAGGGGTGGTTAGTGGCGGTCCGTCAGCCGGACCGCAATATCTCTATTCCTATCCTAGCACATCCGAGACCTCCGGTGAAGCCGCCGTGTCGAACAACCGGGATATGCGCTTCGCCGCGGCGTCCCATGAGAAAGTCTTGGATCTGGCGATACCGCGTTCGCGGAGCGTCGTTCTGAGCTTGCGGTCCAGAAGGACCGACTCGAGTGCCCGGAAAATCTCGTCGGGACGATGCGGGTCGATGAGAACGCCGGCATCCCCGACCACTTCCGGCAACGAGGACGAATTCGACGCGATGACCGGCGCCCCGCAGGCCAACGCTTCGAGTGTCGGAAACCCGAACCCCTCGTAAACGGAAGGATAGACGAACGCACTCGCAAGATTGAAAAATGCCGGCTTGTCCTCGTCCTCCACGAATCCGGTAAGGATAATGTTCCCACGATAGGGCGAATGCTCCACCTCTCGCGATATGACGCCCCCCTTCCATCCCGAAACGCCGGCCAGAACGAGCGCCGTTTTCTCGAGCTCTGGGTGCTTCGCACGACGAAGCGCATTATACGCACGGACAATGGCATCGATATTTTTTCGTGGTTCGAACGCCCCGAGGAATAATATGAACGAATACGGCAATCCGTATTTCTCCTTCACGGCGGACATTTTCGGATCGTTCCGGTCATAGGCATGGAAACGGGCATCGATTCCGCTTGGCACGACCGTGATCTTGTCCGACGCGATCCCGTACCGGAACACGAGATCGTCACGCGTCGATTTCGACACCGCGATGACACGATACGCCCGTTTGAACAGACCCTTTGGGTCCACGAACGCGTGCCACATCCGCTGTTTCCACGAGAAGGTCTTCGGACAGATGCGGAACGACAGGTCATGTGCCGTCACGAACAGCTTCGCTTCGGCGGACACGGCACAGAAATTGATATTCGGCATGAAATAGGCATCAACGCCGCCGATCAGCCGATCGAGTTTCGGATAGCGGAGATACCACAGCGAGAGATTGAGTAGCTTATTCGGAATCCGGAACTTCCGAATAGAGACGTTCGAAAAACCTTCGGCCCACGAAAGGTCGATGGCCTCCCTATGCCACTCGTTCAGAAAGAGTATGTAGTCATGCTCGCTGTCGGTCCGAAAGAGGGCCGAAAGCAATCCTACCGCGTATTCCTCCACCCCGCTCCGTCGTCCGCTCGCGAGGCATCGAAGGTCGATTCCGATTCTCATATCCTTGGTTCGCGGCGCCCCTCCGGAACCGTCTTCTTATCATTCAAATCACTTGGCTTTCCCCGCCCCGACTTTTCCATCCCCCGTTCCCCGAAAATACCAATCGATGAGGACGATCCAGAATCCGAAAAACGCGCCGAGCGCCACGCCGAGGAGAAGCAGGAACCGAAGCGGAATCCGTGCATCGCGCACCACCGGATCGTCCGCCACGACCGAAAACCAGTCCGCATCTTTCGAACGCTCGTTCAATTTCCCGGCTTCGCGGTTCAACACTTCGGGAACGGCCTTCGACATGTCGCCGAAACCGTTCCGGACACCCGACACATAGGTCACCGCGATCATCTGCGACGACAGCCGTTTTGCCGAAATCGAATCCGTCACCGCCGCCGATACCCCGGACACTTTCATGACATCCGTCCGGATAGACGGGGCGGCAAGCCACCTGACGACCGTGTCGGCGAATCGTTCGTCCGCCTGAAGACGATAGAACTGATCGTACGTATAGTCCTGCGTCTCGTGCGTTCCCGACCGAGAGACGTTCAACGTGAGGCTCGTTTCGAATCGTGCCGGCTGAAATCGGAACACGAGCAGTGCCACGGCGATAGAGGCGAAAAAGACGCCTGCGAACAGGTTCCGACGATACGCGAATATGAGACAAAAGTCGCGAAATTCCATAGATTCAACAACCGGTTAACGGTGAGCGGATTACAAAGGAGCGGATGAGCCGACATACCGGATGAAACATAAAGGGTGCATTTTTTATCGTTCCCCATTCCCGGTTCCATGTTCCCCGTTATCTGTTATTTGATTTCCGCTTTTCGGCCAGCGCAGCCTCAACATACTCCCTTATTCTCCTCTTAAATACCTCCTTGTCAAACGGAACCGCCCTTTCCCTAATCCGGTCCGGATCGAATACCGCATCGTTGAAACGGGAAACGGCATCCGCGATGGCCTCCGGTGTCTGCTCTTCGAAAAATATCCCGGATACCCCTTCCTCGATACGCTCTTCCACGTCCCCTCCCCGATAGGCGATGACCGG
Organism: Candidatus Moraniibacteriota bacterium; assembly: GCA_903854995.1. Classification (GTDB taxonomy): domain Bacteria; phylum Patescibacteriota; class Minisyncoccia; order Moranbacterales; family UBA1568; genus JAAXTX01. Next base: position 3,578 of record CAINXS010000022.1, read on the forward strand.
CCGCCCCGACGCCAGGGCCTCCATGGCCACGATGCCGAAATCCTCCTCCTGAGGAAAGATGAAGGCGCGACATTCGGCATAGAGCCGGGCCAATTCGTCATCGGGAACACGTCCGAGAAACGTCACGTTCGGACCGGCCATCTTCCGAAGGCGCCTCAGCTCCGGTCCGCGACCGGCGATCTTGAGAGGAATGCCGAGCCGGGTGAATGCCTCGACGGCGATATCGAAACGTTTGTACGTGATCAGACGTCCCACCATGAGGAAATAATCACCACGCTTTTCCGAAGGCCGAAACCGGGTCGTATCGACCGGCGGCGGCACGACTTTCGACTCCCGCCCGTAATATTTTCTGATGCGCCGCGAGACGAACCCCGAATTCGCCAAAATGAGATCCGGCCGATCGGCGCTCGCCTTGTCCCACAGTCGAAGCGGATTCATGAAAAACGGTACCGCATGACGTATGATCCTCGGAAAGCCGAAGTCCTCGGTATATTTCTGACAGTCGTCCCACGCGTACCGCATGGGGGTATGGATATACGAGATGTGCAACGTCTCCGGCCTCGTGAGGGCCCCCTTCGCGAAACTCGCCGAATCGGACAACACGACGTCGTATCCGGAAAAATCGAACTGCTCGATGGCTCCGGGCATCAGGAGCGGAAAGATACGATGCGATCGCCGCGCGCCGGGAAGATGCTGCAGGAAAGACGTATACACCCGGGCATCGTCGAAACAGCCATGCACCGACTCCCGGTCATGGATGAGCGTATAGATCGGGGCGTCGGGATAGACTTCCCGAAAGGCCTGTAACACCTGCTCCGCCCCGCCGTATTGCACCAGATAGTCGTGAACCAGGGCGATTTTCATAGATACAGTATACCAGAAACGGCCCCGGCACGGAAAAAGTCGGAGTAAGGGATATTTGACATGAACGATTTCCATTTGATATCGTCCGAGCAAGGACATTTACAATATGAACTCTAAACGGAGATGCTCATGTCATTACAATCGTATAAGACCGGCACGATCAAGATAAAATCTCAGATCTTCTGGCTCATCGGATCACTCGCTATCCTTCTTTTTCATTCCGCTTTGAAAGCGGAGACTATAAAAGCGATAAGCGCTATCTGGCTCGCTTTCGTCACTTTCTGGATATTTCTCGCGATTGTCATGGCAGCCTTCAATGTCGCGGGCTCCCGAGCGTACGCACGAAAGCAATAAATCATCCTCGCGGCAAGCCGCGAGGTATTACAACATCGCGATCTGCCCTTTATGAAGCATTTGGTATTCCTGCTCCTTTCCCTGACTCTTTACATAC
>CAINXS010000023.1 GCA_903854995.1 Candidatus Moraniibacteriota bacterium
AGATCTTTCCGAACAAAAGAGGATTGTGAAGATATTGGATGAGGTGTTTGGGGAGGTGGCGAAGGCGAAGGAGAATGCGGAAAAGAATCTGAAGAATTCCAAGGAGCTGTTCGAATCGTATCTGCAGAGCGTGTTTGAGAAGCCTAGTGAGGATTGGTCTGTATGTGAATTAAATGATCACGTGAAATTTATTGATTATAGAGGACGAACACCAAAGAAAACTTCGAGTGGCATTCGATTGATTACTGCAAAAAATATTAAAATGGGTTATTTGCAGAAAGAGCCAGAGGAGTTTATTCATATAAATGACTACTATAGCTGGATGACGAGAGGGATACCAAAGAAGGGAGATGTCCTGTTTACAACAGAAGCTCCTTTGGCGAATGTGGCCCAGCTTGATACAAAAGATAAGGTTGCTTTTGCACAGCGAACAATTATTTTCCAAGCAGACAAGAAATATTTTGATTCTACTTTTTTGAAATATCTATTATTGTCACGGCCTATGCAAGAGAGGATTTTGTCAAAAGCAACTGGCGCAACTGTGCAGGGCATAAAGGCAAGTTTACTTAAGAAGATTGAGATTGCCTTTCCGAAGTCACTAGCTGAACAGAAAGCAATCGTCAAGAAACTCGATGCGCTGTCAGCGGAGACGAAAAAGCTGGAGGGGATCTATGCGAAGAAGTTGGCGGACCTGGAGGAGTTGAAGAAGGAGGTTCTTCGATCTGCCTTCGCAGGGGAATTTTAACGCTATGACAACTCAGAATTATCCGAAGTATATAGCGGCAAAGCATAAGGGAAATATAGGAGAAGCAATTGCGCAGTATTTTCTTGCGAAGTTTTGTTTGGTACATAAAATTGACGGAAGTAATGATCTCGGAAACGACTTTATCTGCGAGTTAATTAAGAATCAGGCCCCAACAAACTTGTTGTTTTACGTTCAGGTAAAGTTCACAAGAGAAAAGCCGAGGATTAGCAAATCGACACTTGCTTATTGGAAGGGCTCACCCATTCCGGTGTATATAATTTGGATCCAAGAAAATGGCGGCTCGGTACCGTCGGATCCTGAAAGAATGAACGGAAGAATCAAATATCTTCGGATGACACCAACGTTGCATGATTTGAGTCGTCATGCGCAAGAGGGGTTTAAGCCATATTCAGAGATAGATTTCAAAAGAGATCTCATCATTGATTATACGAGAGTTCAATATGAAAAGGGATTTACTCCTATTGTTGAGCCTCGTGATTATCTGACAATAGACGAAAAAAATATTGCAGGAATAGGTCGATACACGTTGTATATTCGGGATGTTATTCCTGAATATGCGGATCAGATCCTGAAACGCGCTTGGGTGCAGCCATATACTGTTGCGGCATTGCTTTTTCAACAGGATACGGTCACAAGTAACCTGAATGCGCTGCGAGCTATCAATTTAGCACTTTCATTAATACGGACAGAAGACAGGGATAGACTAAGTGAATTTTTTAACGAGATGAATTCTCTAAAGAATCAGATCATGGATAAACTTGGCCCTGAGAATAGACCATATGATAATGAAGATTGATAGGATAGTTCTCGTTTGCGGATAATTAATTTTTGGTATGAGAACGAACGTCATAGATCTTTCCGAAAAAATATTGGGTGACGCAGAATTGGATGAAGTCAATTTTGTGATTATTGATATTGCAAAAGGGGATAGCGAGGAGCCTTTAAACAGACTTGCCGCCGTTCTCGGCATGAAACCAAAAAGACCGCTGTATTACGTTGCTCACGAGATAAGTTTGCTTCCCGAATATGGTTCAAGGAATATCATTCGATATTGCGGTGACTATATCGATCAACTCGTCCGTTTTACGTTGGAAGATAAACGGTATTTGTCTAAATGGTTTTTGCAACCGCTTGGCTCAAACATTCGGAAGTTAAGAAAGTATATCGATCCTGGTTTCTTTGAAATACTTTACGCGTATAACGAGATTTACGTTCAGGCAAAGCATGAGTTCAATCATCGTGAGGATGAGAGTCTTTTTTCATATCCTGACGCGGTTCACGTAGTATATATCACTCGGAGTATCGCAAAACGATTACTGACGCTTTCAGAATGCGCCAGGGATTATAATGATCAGGGTCAGACGGCATATCGATATCATCCGGTGGATTAGGCAGATTAGGTATCTGTTTTATTGCCATTAACCCTGTTTGACATATAGGTTAATAAGTATTAACCTTATCAGTGTGAGAGGGTTAATGATGAACTTTATGGAGAATAAAGGCAAAAACCAGAACTATATATCTGTTACCGAGCTTGCGGCGATGCTGAAGATCAGCCGTGTGGCGGTTTTCAACAAGATCAAAAAGGGGCAAATCCCAGCCGAAATGATTGGGCGTTCGTATGCCATTCCTATGGATGCGGTACGGGAGTTTGTGGATGGATATGATTCGAAACGGCTCACCGATGCGGACAAGGAAGAAATCAAAGCGGCAATCGGGAAGGTTGTGGAAGAATATGGGGAAACGTTGCGCTTGCTTGGTAAGGAATAAGTATGCGATTGAAACGAATCACGATCCTCGATGTGGAATTCGTTGCACATCGTCTGGCGCAGGAAACCATGGGATGGTCTGAACCGATCCCAGATTTTAGTACCCGATATACCAATGCGCTTGAGCGGTGTGTCGATCAGCCATTCCAGTCCTTTGGCGGGAAGCAGTTATATCCGGGAATATTGAAAAAATCTGCAATCCTGTTTTATCTGATGATCAAGAACCATCCGTTCCAGAATGGCAATAAGCGAATTGCGATGGCAACATTGTTCCTCTTTCTTTTTCGGAATGGGAAATGGATCACGGTAGACAGTAAGGAACTCTACAATTTTGCAAAGTGGGTAGCAGAAAGCAACTCGAAATTGCGGAAGGCGACGATCGACGCGGTGGAAACGTTCATAAAGACCTATCTGACCGAGTATGAGTCGAAATGAATCGGAAACACGAGCGGAATATATCGACCCGAAGCTCAAGGAGAGCGGATGGGGCGAAGTCGAGGGATCGAAGATTCTTCGGGAGTTTCGTATTACCGATGGGAAGATCCAAGGCGGCGGGCTTCGGGCGAAGCCGGAGATCGCCGACTACGTATTGGTCTATAAGAATCAGAAGATCGCGGTCGTCGAGGCAAAGGCGGAAGATCTGCCAGTCGGGGAGGGTGTGGCACAGGCGAAAGCGTATGCCGAAAAACTCCGGCTCGCCTATACCTATGCGACCAACGGCAGGGAGATCTACGAGATGTCCATGAGTGATGGTCGTGAGGGTGAAGTCGAGCGATTTCCGACGCCGGATGAATTATGGAACCGGACTTTTTCCGACTGGAACGATTGGGAAAACCGATTCGCCGCTGTGTCGCTCGAAGGGGAGATCGGGAAACGGTATTACCAGGAGATTGCGATCAATGCGGTTATGGATGCCGTTGCCAAAGAAAAACATCGGATACTGTTGACGATGGCTACGGGAACAGGGAAAACGGCGGTCGCTTTTCAGATTGCTTGGAAGTTGTTCCAGTCGAGATGGAACCTGAAACGAGACGGGAGCCGGCGTCCGCGGATTCTTTTCTTGGCTGACCGCAATATTCTCGCGGACCAGGCATTCAATTCGTTCTCGCCGTTCCCACAGGATGCCTTGGTTCGTATCAATCCGCTTGATATTCGGAAGAAAGGCGGTGTGCCGATGGGCGGGAGCGTTTTTTTCACGATCTTTCAGACCTTTATGAGCGGAGCGGATGGGGCGTCATATTTCGGAGAGTACCCGAAGGATTTCTTCGATTTCATTATCATCGACGAGTGTCATCGCGGAGGGGCGAATGACGAGGGTAATTGGCGGGGTATCATGGAATATTTCGCACCGGCGGTACAGCTTGGACTGACGGCGACCCCGAAGCGCACTGATAATATCGATACCTACCGGTATTTTGGAGAGCCGGTCTATTCGTATTCGCTCAAGCAGGGAGTTCATGACGGATTCCTGACTCCGTTCAAGGTGAAACGGATTCAGACGACCCTTGATGAATACGTATATACGTCGGACGACCAGATCATCGAAGGTGAGGTGGAGGAGGGAAAGATCTATACGGAACCGGATTTCAATAAAATTATCACGATTAAGGAGCGCGAGGCGAAGCGGGTCCGAATAGTGCTCGACGAGATAGATCAGGACGAGAAAACGATTATTTTCTGTGCCAACCAGGATCATGCCTTGGCAGTGCGGGATCTCGTCAATCAGATGAAGAAGAGCAAAGACCCGAATTATTGCGTCCGCGTGACGGCAAATGACGGAGCGCGCGGTGAGCAGTTCCTGAGGGATTTTCAGGACAATGAAAAGTCCATCCCGACGATTCTAACCACGTCACAAAAACTCTCGACGGGGGTTGATGCCCGGAATGTCCGCAACATCGTTTTGATGCGCCCTATAAATTCCATGATCGAATTCAAGCAGATCATCGGCCGTGGCACTCGGTTGTTTGATGGAAAGGAATATTTCACGATATACGATTTCGTGGATGCCTATCATCATTTCTCCGATCCGGAATGGGACGGACCGGCAGAGGCAGTGGAACAAGTCGATGTGACGAGTGACCGCGTTCGGCAGCCCCGAGGCGGTGCAAGCGTCGTGAACGATGCCAAGCGGGACTCTGACCCGGATGCGGAGCCGAAGAAGAAACTGCGGATACGGTTGCGTGATGGCAAAGAACGAGAGATACAGCACATGATCTCGACTTCGTTTTGGAGTGCAGATGGGAAACCAATTTCAGTTCAGGAATTCATGGACAACATGCTTGGTACGATGCCGGAATTCTTCGGAAGCGAGGAGGAGCTGCGGGAAATCTGGTCCGATCCCACGGAACGACGGAAGCTCTTGGACAAACTCGCGGAGGCAGGGTACGAGAAAAGCGATTTGGAAACGTTGCAGGGAGTGATAGATGCGGAGGACTGCGATCTTCTGGATGTATTGTCGTACGTCTCGTTCTTAACGCCGACGATGTCGCGGGAGGATCGAGTTGCGAACGCAAAGAAGGATATCTTCGAACGCCTTGATGAACAGAATCGGGAATTCGTGGAGTTTGTACTGTCGAAATATGAGGAGCGTGGCGTGGAAGAACTGGATGAAGAGAAGCTTCCTGTTTTGCTTAACTTGAAATATCACGCGATCGCAAACGCAGAACAGACGCTTGGTAGCGTTGAAGAAATTCGCTCCAACTTCTTCTCGTTTCAGAGGATACTGTATTCCGAAAAAATCATGGATAGAGCCCGGCGATGATTGCCTGTGGCAGGATGTAGAATTTTCCGAGCAGTCTTGTCTTCAGACGTCGAACTTGAAAATGATACTCAAAAATGGCTTGATAATGGGATTTTTTTGTACGAAATCGGATGTGGGGTCTTGAAATGCGGAATTGCTTCGCTATTTTCCCGGATAATACGGTCGGATGTTGTTGACATTCGACTGTTTTCGTGTATGGTATGAGGGTTCTTTAAAGAGGTCAAATAGTCGAAACAACCGTTTACCGAGGAGGGAGATATCATGAGTAATTCTGATGATGTATTGAAAAGGGCACACTTGGCAGCCCTGCTGTACGGGTCCACATCTCCGTTCAGTGAGATGGACGGAATAAAGATCGTCGATCCTGAAGTGTTGCGGATGCTGGTGCCTATGCTCCTCGAACAGGATGACGAGATTCGGGACTGGCTCCAGGTGGGCGATCAGTGTGACGTTGCCGGCTTAAGAAAGAAGCTTATCCGTAGTATGGCGCCGGTCATATATGCGACGCTTGGTTTCGGCTGGAAGGCACGCGCCATATTGAAGGTCGAAGACCTTCTTTACTATATATACGGCCTCACCCGCCTCCTGGACCGGGCAGCATTGTTCCCGGAGGAATTCGGGAAGAGCTATGGCGATATGACAGACGCCCTTTTCCAGGTCACGGTTGGCATCGCCCCGTACGTAAGCTTCCAATTCTTCATTTCCGGGAAGATGCGTGAGTCCGGCTGGACGCATGAGGGGGTTCTCCGAACCGTGATGGAGGAATGCCCGGATCCGGATCGGATTCAAAAGCTGGTTTTCTGACAGGGCCAGCGGTGACCCACAAAGAAGGCTATGTGTACGCACGTAGCCTTTTTGCTTTTCATGAGCAGTGACTCGACACGAAGAATAGCGTAGTATGAAAATGGTGCTGCACGATTCTCTTATGGCGGATTTCAGGACCCATGCGGCATTCGGAGTCGGTCTCGGAGCGATCCTCGCGGCCGTTTCGGGAACGCTCGGGCTTTTTTTTGTCGGGACCGACATTGCTCGTCCCGGTCTTTTTATGTGCGGCGCTCGGCGCTCTGGCGCCGGATATCGACAGCGATTCGGGCGTGCAGTTCCATGTCACGTTCGGCGCGCTCTCGATCGTCTCGGGCGGGTTCGTCCTGTCATCGTGTCTCGCCTCGGGCGTCCCGGCTGTCGAGTCGGGACTGCATTCGATCGGTGCGGCGGCCGCGGTCTGGATCGTGGCGGGCGGGGTGTTCAAACGGCTCACGAATCATCGCGGAATGGCTCATTCTCTGCCGGCTGCGTTCCTATCCGGGCTCCTCGTCTTCTTTGCGGCGGGACGTCTCTCGTACGGTGATTCGGACGCGTTTCTACTCGGGACCGCGGTATCGTTCGGCTATCTGGTTCACCTGGTCCTCGATGAGGTGTATGCCGCGGTCGACTTTCACGGTCATCGGATCATGCCGAGCGGTTCGCTTGGGAGCGCGCTCAAGATGTCGTCCTCGTCCCGGCTTGCGACCGGAGCCGTCTATCTTGGTATCGTCGTGCTGCTCTTTGGGAACGTGACGCGGCTTTTGTCGCTCGCGAAGGCATTCTGGGAAGCGGTACGATGATCCGATTCCGGCAACGCAAAACGGCCTCCCGTTCGGAGGCCGTTTTTCTGTGTCCGGATATGCCGATCAATGATCGAGCGGAATAACGTTGGCGGTCGTTCCGCCCGAGACGACGATAGTCGCGCCGTCGCCGGAGAACGCGCAGGCGGTCGCGGAAGCGAACGCTTCGTTGAAGAGCTGGGAGACGAGAGCGCCGTTTCCGTTCAGGATGATGACGCGTTTCGCCGGAGCGTCGAGGAGAACGATCTTGTCGGCGACATCGGAGTTCGCGCAGATCGAGGTGACCGAAAGCGGCGTAGCGGGCTGCTGAAGCGAGAAGCCGCTCATGGGGTTTCCCCTGAAGAACGCCGTCACGGTGGATCCGGATCCGTAGATATTCTCGCTGACCGCGATATGGTTGGTGTCGACGGGCATCGTGGTTTTCGTCCACGGGACGCCCTCGCCGAATCCGCCGTCGGCCCGCGGGAAGCGGTATATCCGTCCGGTTCCTTCCTCCAGGAAATAGAGATACGTCAGGAAGTCGCCCATGGCCGCCGCCCTGAATCCGGACGGGAACGGGATGGAATTCTTCACGAACGTCCTGTTGCCCGGCGCGAAGGAATACAGGTCGCCACTGTCGGTCAGGAGGAAGATGAGTCCCAGGTCTTCCATGCCTCCGGCAAGCCGGACCGCGTCCGAAGTCGGGAGCGCGGATGCCGTATGCGTCGCCGTATCGATCACGCCGTTTTTCGTCACGAGATAGAGCGAATCACCGAGATAGACCGGCGAGACGATATCGCGGTCCGTCGCGGGCAGCGCGGCGACCGATGCGAGCGAAGCGTTTACTTCCTCGGCCGGCGGAAACGAGGCGACGACGGGCGTTTCCACGACGACGACCGGTGCCGGCTCGGGTTTCTTTTCGGGCGCGCTTTTCCAGATGACGATTCCGAGCCCGGTAACGAGAAACGCGGCGATCGTCGCGATGATGATCTGCTGTTTCTGCGGAAGGGACAGAAACCGGTCCCAGGCGGCCTTGCCGAACACGGCCGTCCGCTTCGCGGCTCGGATCGCCAACCGTTTCGTGATCCGATAGGCGTTCTTGGCAGCGGGAACCGCATATCGTACGGTCAGCTCCCTTGTGGTCTTCGCGGCCCGCGTAAGGAATGCGACGGTCGCGACAGCCGCTTCGCCTGCGCGCTTCATGAATGTCGATTCCGGTCGGGGAGCGGTGGATATCGGTGTGCTCTGCGGCGTTTCTTTCCGGAACAGTGTCTTTATGCGGGTCTCCTGTTCCGATTCGGGCGACGGTCTGTTCGCGTTTTGGACCGCGGGGGTTTTCCGGGTCGTCGCGGATTCCATGTTCGATCGCTCCGGATGCCGTTCGATCGGTGCGGGTTCGACGGGCCGTTTCGGGGCGATGTTCGCGGCAGGTCGGACGGATTTCTTCTCCTGCAAGGATGCGGGCGTTTCGCGACGGTTCGCCATGGAAGCGGACGCGGCTTCGGATATCGAGCCGAATGCCGCCTCGCCCCTTTTCCGCGTCCTCCGGACGGAATGGGTGACCGAGTTCCGGACGGAACGGACGGTATCCTCGACCATCCACCTGAACCGGGTCACGATCGGGTGCTCGTCGGCGTTTTCGAGGGCTTCGCCCTGGATGCGGATTTCGTGGGTCGGAGGTGCGTCCTGTTCCGGCTCGACCGCTATATCGGCTTCGGGGTCATGCGATTCGAGGATGGACTTCGTCCGTTCCGCCGCCGCTTCGCGGAACGTCTTTTCGCTCCAGGCGTTCACCGGTTCGGTTTTCGTCGGTCGCTTCTTCGGTCGCTTCGCTTCCGATCCGGAAACGCCGTTTTTCTTCACCCCGTCGACGTCGAGCACGATCGCGCCCCCGACGCGGAGCTCGTTGATCATGGCGGTTTCCAGGAAGCGCGCGAATTTTCTTTCCGGAAGAAGCCGATGAGCGTTCCGTTCCAGGTCCCGCGGCGAAAAAAGTCCGAACAGTTCGGGTGTCGCCAAAAGGACGCAATCGTCAGGCATCAGCCGGCCGCTCGAAATCTCGAGAAACGTCTTCAGCGGGTGATCCGCAGCCTCGTCCGAGGCGAGCCCGTCCCCGATGTCCGAAAGCGTCCCTTCCCGAAAAAGGAAGATGCCGCCGTCTCCGGTCGCGGAAAAGTGGATGTTGCGTTTCTCGACCACGGCGATGGCCCCGTGGAGGCTTCCCATCCAGTTCGTCTGCCCGTTCTTTACCAGTTCGGACAGGGCGAGGTTGATGCGGTGAAGGGTCGATTCGAAACTCTCGATGGCTCCGCGGCGCGGGTTGGCATAGTATTCCTTCTTCGCGACGGATGCGATAACGTTCACGGTGTATGCGGAAGATTCGGAACGATCGAATACGGAAAAAACCCCGACAAGCGTTCCCAGGTGTTCCTGAGTCACGTTTTCGGGGCGGAAGGCGAACGTCTTTATGTACGGCTCGACGGCGCGACTTCTGGCAACGGGAATCTCGGTCGCATGTACCGCGATATCCGGGAGCGGTTCGACGGCTCCAGGTTTTTTCTCTGTCATATGGTCGGCTTCATTATAGCACAATCTTCCGCCGATATGCCCGTTCCGACCGATCTCCCCGTATTCCGGTCCGGTTCCCGTTTTGCACGGTCTAAGAAGGTGCCGGACGGGACTTCCGGCCGTTTTGACTTCCGGTCCGCTCTCGGGTACAGTGGGGAGAGGAGGGGAGAGTTCGTCCATTTTCCGATACTATGTCTTTTTCCCTGTTCGAATCCCTGTTCGGTTCAAGAGTCCGCGCACGTCTTATCCGCCTCTTCGTACTGAATCCGGAAGGCGAGTACACGACTACCGACATCGCCGCGAAGACGCTCCTCCCGAAAGCCGAGGTTTCCCACGAAGTGCTCCGTCTCCAGAAGATGGGATTTCTTCGGGCGGTCCCGCGTCGGAAGGTGAAGACGTATCAGATGCGGCCGGATTTTTCGTTTTTTCCGGAACTTCAGAGTCTCGTGCTGAAATCCAACGTCGGCGTTTCCCATCGGATGTTCCAGAAACTGCAGACGGCCGGAGAGGTGAAGCTCATACTCATCAGCGGGCTGTTCCTGAATCACCCGAAGAGCAAGGCGGATATGCTGCTCGTCATCAACAACGCCCACAGGCTCCGCCTGAAGGCCGCGATGGAAAAGCTCGAGGCGGAAATCGGTCGCGAGATCCGGTTCGTCCTCATGGATACCGACGAGCTTCATTACCGACTCAATATGCTGGACCGGTTCCTGATCGAGTTCCTCGA
>CAINXS010000024.1 GCA_903854995.1 Candidatus Moraniibacteriota bacterium
CCAGTCCTCGGTCGATGCCCAGCTCGATATCGTCGGCGACGCCCTTTCGACTCTCGGGAAGGATGCTGATTCCCTCGATGGACGCCTGTCAGCGCTCGATTCCCGTGTCCTGTCGATCGAATCCGACATCACGGATCTCGTCTCGACGACGAACGGACAGGATACCCGCATCGGCGACCTGGAAGAGGATATGGCGCTTCTCCGCGACGAACACGAGGCGGTTATGGGCTTCTTCTCTTCATTCAATCTCAATCTTGCCGTCATGAAGGATGAGGAAGGGAATGTCGACCTGCTCGGCGGGAAACTCTCGGTCAGGACCCTCTCGACCGGCGAGCTCGAGATCGAGGTCGTCGACTCCGAGGCTCCGACCCTCGGTACGGCAACGCTTTATCCTGTCGCGAAGGACAAGGACGACGATGGCCTGGACGATTATACCGGACTGCCGATGTCGGATTCATCGGTGATTTCCAGAGACGGAAAATCAATGACGATCCGTACGAAAGCCGTATCAAAATCTTCACGTATCTTCATAACGCCGGATGTCGCGGAGCCGATAGCGGTCACCGAGAGGCGCACCGGAAAGGATTTCACGGTGTCGACCAGCGATGTGATTTCGGAAAAAATCCGGTTTGACTGGATGATCGTGCGGGAACGGGAGGAAGTCGGAGGAGAAGCGGATGCGAATGGCGGCCGCTAATCGTATCCGATATCGTGGCGGGTGGAGCAAATATCTGTCAATTTTTTCGTCGTCGCACGCTTCTTTCTCGCGGTATGGTACAATAATCATATTATATTGGTCACGAAAAGGATGAAACGGCGATCGTCGGACATCTTGGGTTCTATTTTCGATGCCGTCCTGTTCCGTATGGGTTCCAAGGCGATTTGGCAGGTCGTTTTTTTTGTGGTTTTTACCGTTGTTCCGACGGTTTCCGTGCGCGCAGCCGCTCCGGACTGTTCCGGATATCCGGCGGCCTATGCGGGCGCAGGGACGTCGGGGGACCCATACCAGGTATCCGATCTCGCGGGGCTACAGTGCATGAGCCGGTCGCTTTCGTCGTATTACGTGCTGACCGCGGATATCGACGCGTCCGAAACCGCTGCCTGGAATTCCGGCGCCGGTTTCGCACCGGTCGGGCCGGACAGCGGTTCGCCGTTTATCGGCGCTTTCGACGGCGATAATCATGTCGTTTCCGGTCTTTTCATCCATCGGACTTCCGAAAGCTATGTCGGCCTATTCGGTTTCATGACGTGGCAGACCAAATATGTCCGGAACCTCGGACTCGTCGACGTCGATATCGACGGCGGATATAAGACCGGCGGACTCGCCGGAGTGTTGCTCACGCAAAATCCGGTTTCGAACGTGTTCGTGACCGGGTCGGTAAAGGGGAATACTATCGTCGGCGGTCTTTCCGGTGCGAATATGACGACCGTTCAGGACTGTTACGTGGCAGCGGACGTCATGGCACGGAATTATCGTGCAGGAGGCTTCATCGGAGAGAACTACGGCGCGACGGTGACCGACTCTTATTTCGCCGGGACCGTGACGACGGTCGGCGGAGCCAATCTCGGGGCGTTCATCATGTATGAGGAAAGTGCCGAGGGGAAAATCGGAAATGTCTTTTACGACGCCTCCCTGGCATCGGGGCTTCCGGCATGCCATTCCGGTTGCGATGACGATACGATTACCGGAAAGACGACCGCCGAAATGGGTGAGGTCGCGACGTTTACCGATCTTTCGACGGCGGGACTCTCCTCGGCGTGGGACTTCGTCGGCGATCCGAACGACGATTCCGGAACGTACGATCGTTGGACCGTTTCCGGCGGATATCCGACCCTTGCTTCGTTTCTCGGACTGGCTGACCAGGATGCCGACGGATATGATATGATCCATGACTGCGACGACGAGAATCCGGACGTTTTCGAGGAGGGGACATACTATGTCGATCAGGACGGCGACGAGTACGGAACGTCCGCATCGACGACCCGGTCCTGCGGCGTTCCGACGGGGTACTCCGAAACCTCCGACGATTGCGACGATACCGACGAGACGATACATCCCCACTCGTTCTTCCTCGACACCGATGATGACGGATACGGCGACGTTTCGGAATCCGTGTCTGTC
>CAINXS010000025.1 GCA_903854995.1 Candidatus Moraniibacteriota bacterium
GCCTCGCTCGAATGTCCGTGACAGTCGTCGTACGTGGCGGGTCGTGAGGGAAAGTCTTTTCGCTCCTTCCTTTTGAGAGAGCTTTCCGTCCCGTATCCGCTGCAGGATTTCCGTATGCCGGGCTTCTTTCTGGGACATAACGATATATCCGTCCATGAGGGTGTGGTTAGGGATGAATCCCTCATCCTACCCTCGAAAAGCGGACATTTCTATTTCCCGCAAAGCGGACATTATCATTTCCTTGGTACACATTACCCCGATTACTTGACAATATGAGCGAATAGGAGTATAATAATCTGACGGTATCAGTTCGATAACAATAGAAGAAAAAGGGGGGCATGCGATGGAACGCAAAGGATGGTATAGCCGTCTTGCTGCGTTCGTCGCGGCAAGAAGGGAACGGTTCGGCATGATAATTTTCGGCCAGACGTTCAATGCGATTTTCGATCACGTGTTCAATTACTGGATATATATTTCGGTATTGTATCTGCACGGATCGTTGAAGGGGGGGGTAATTTTGACTCTCGCTGATATTGCGATCTCGTTCCTGTTCGTGAAATTCTACGACTGGTTGAAGAGGGATTGGCTCGGCCTAGAAATGGCTCGGGAAGCAAGGGATCTCGGGGTACTTATTCCCGGGTTTCTGGAGAAGTTCATGGCGAAATACCCGATTGTAAAAAAAATCGTCGAAAGCGGGGACATCGCGGCATTTTTCATTCTGAGCATCTTCTTCGACCCGTTTATTACGACTGTGTATCTGCGAGACAGGCAGTACGGTGGAATGCGGGGAAAAGAGTGGATGATTTTTTTCGCGAGCGCGGTTTTAAGCAATGTCTGGTGGACGGGAAGAAATACGATCCTGATACGAGCTTTCTTGATTTTGAAGGCGTGGATTGTAGTTCCCGTTCTCATCCTCGTATTCGTCGGCGTATACATAGTGCTGCGCCGGAAGTATCGGAAGTCTGAGGATGCCTTGGAGTCGTGAATGGATCGCTTGAAAGAAGAGCCGCCAACGGATACGTTGGTGGCCTCTTGTTTTTTGGGGCCGATATCGACAGGATGGAATTTCCATGGTCTCGAAGCCCTCCTTCAAAACAATTTTATTTGACAACAAATATTATTTATGCTATAAAGTTATTATCTTGATTTTTCAAGTAATGTTTTAATTAGCCGATATTGTCGTATGGAGAACAGTTACGGAAAGGAGCTTATCCTTGATCTGCATGAATGCAATCCGGAGAAGTTCACTCGCGAATCGATCGGGAGGTATTTTGTGGAACTTTGCGATCTGATTGATATGCAAAGGGCGGATTTGCATTGGTGGGACGACCTCGACCTTCCGGAGGAGGAGAGGGAGACGGAGCCACATTTAAAGGGAACGTCTGCAATCCAATTCATCACGACGAGCAACATAACGATCCATACACTGGATATCTTGAAAAACGTGTATCTTAATATCTTTTCCTGCAAGGATTTCGATACAAAGGTAGCGAAGGATTTTTCCGAGCGGTGGTTTGAGGGTCGGGCCGTGACGGATCAGGTAATCGTGCGTCGATAGCAGATTTCTGGTATAATGAGAGTGTGTTTTTATTGAATGACGATTTATGAAGATTATCAGCCGGGACATCGTAATTCCAAATTCCAAGATTCAGAATCCGACAGAACTCTTCAGATACTATGCCAAGGAAATAAAGAAAGAGTTCCCTTCGCATGTCCCCATTCGCTTCGTTGTTACCAGCATCGATGAAGAAAAGAGCCGTTGCGAGATTGACCTCATAGAATGCGATAGTCAGGACCAGTCGGCGGAGTTTTCGAACGGTTCGATTTTTGATTTCACCAAACGAACATACGAGGATTCAAGTGAGTTCGTCGCCGTGCTGATGATTCCCACGGGGATAGGTGCTGAGATCGGCGGACATTGCGGAGATGGTAATGTGGCAGCCAGGCTGCTGGCGTCGACCTGCGATGTTCTTATCACTCATCCGAACGTCGTGAATGCCTCCGACATCAATGAAATGACTGAGAATACCCTGTATGTCGAGGGCAGCATTCTTACGCGTTTTCTCATGGGTTCAATCGGACTTCAACCAACGCGGTCGAATCGGGTTCTCTTGCTTATGGATAAGAGTGGGGACAGGTATTTCAACAATGAGGTCGTCAATGCCGTTTCTTCGGCACGCGTGACGCTCGGGGTAGACTGCGATGTGTTGGAAATCGAGAACCCTGCGGAGAGCGAACCTGGATTCACCGTGTCCGGCCGTGCGGCTGGGAGCGTCAAGTATGCGGAGAGGCTTTTTGATGTTATCCGGAGTCATGGTGATGAATACGATGCAATCGGATTATCGACGATAGTAGACCTGAGTAATGATCATGATAGAGATTATTTCATGACGACGGAAGAGGTTGTGAACCCATGGGGAGGCATCGAGGCGATGATCACTCATAGCGTGGCCGAGATTTTCAAGAAACCGTGTGCGCATTCGCCGCTGTCTGGCTCTCTGGGAAAAAAACACGTGGATATGGGACTTGGCGTCGTTGATCCGAGAAAAGCGCCTGAAACGGCCTCCATCACATATCTACACTGCATCCTGAAAGGGCTTCACAGGAGTCCTCGGATAACATGTCGGGAGAAAGGAATAAACGTTGATAAGGTGTCCTGCTTAGTGGTTCCTGATGGGTGTGTCGGCCTTCCAGTCCTCGCGTGCATGGAGAATGGAATACCTGTCATAGCTGTGAAGAATAAGAACCGGATGAAAAACGATCTGCGAAGATTGCCGTTTCGGGACGGAAAACTTTTTTTCGCGGAAAATTATGTCGAAGCAGCAGGCATCATGTCCGCGATCAAAGCGGGAGTCTCGCTGGATTCCCTTCGTAGACCAATTAACAAGACGAAGGTGCTATAATCTATTCGTGTGGAAAGCAGTAAAAGAAAAACATGGTCTACAATCTGGTTACGAACGTAGAGAGCTGTCTTCAGGTTTCGCGGCTGGTGTATTATTCTCATATTCCTTCCGCGCTAGCGGTTTTGTTTCCGGGACTATACGTCCTGTTTAACAGTGGAAAAAAACTTGCGGGTATCCTGATGTTCCTCTTGGCGCTCGACTATTCGGTCTGGTGTCTGTTCGATTTGATCATATGGACTAACTTGGATAGCAGGATGGTGATGTTTTTTTGGATGTCAATCATACCGATCGACCTGCTCATGTATGTCCTTGCCGCTTATCTGCAGCACGTCTTTCTTTTTAATGGCGATATTCGTTTCCGTGTGAAGTTGCTGATATTCCTGCTGTTTCTCCCAGTGTTGCTTTTATTGTCCACGAAGTATAATCTTTCCGGGTTCGATAGCGTCTCCTGTAACGGAATCGACGGGATGATAGGAAAATATTATCTGTATGCGAGCGAGGTGCCTATCCTCATGATTATCGTCGTCAATCTCTTGAGAAGGCTCAGGGATAAGGGCGTTTCGCGAGATGAGCGAAGAATAGCGATTTATTTCAGTGTAAGCCTGTTCCTTTTTCTTGCGGTCTTCATGGCTGGTAACCTTTTTGCAAGTATTTACGAGACAAGCAATTCGCTGTGGGCTTTTTCACAGCACGGTCTCATGGGCATAGTGTTGTTTTCTGGGGTGTTGACGTATCTTATCGTCAGGTTTAAGGCGTTTGAAGTGAAACTTCTCGGCGCACAAGCGCTGGTCATTGCCCTGATAAGCCTCATCGGTTCGCAGTTCTTCTTTATCCAGAACAATACGAACAAGATACTGACCGGGATAACGTTGGTACTCTCCACGGTTTTTGGATGGATCCTGATAAGGTCCGTCCGGAAGGAAGTCGAACGGAAGGAACAGTTGCAGGTGATTTCCGATTCGCTCGCGTTGGCGAATGTACGGCTGAAGGAACTTGACAATACGAAGACGGAATTCATTTCCATCGCCTCGCACCAGTTGCGGACGCCGCTTACGGCGATCAAGGGATACCTGTCGTTGCTTCTGGAGGGTTCGTACGGGGCGGTTTCGGCCGAGGTTATGGACGTGCTCGAGAAGGTCAATCTCGTGAACAAGAACCTGATACAACTCGTCGAGGATCTTCTGAACGTGTCCCGCATCGATGCCGGGCGTATCAAATATTCGTTCGAACCGACGCAGCTCGAAACGTTGGTGGCGGAGCGCGTGGACATGTTCATGCCTATCGCGCGGGATCGGGGGATAGAGCTCGGACTTCGTCTTCCGAAAAAGACGTTGCCGAAGATGATGATCGATCCGGGAAAGATGCGCGAAGCAATCTCGAATCTGGTGGACAATTCCATAAAATATACGGAAAAAGGTTCCGTCATCGTCAGTGTCGGGCCGGTCAGGGACGAGGCGGTGCGAATCCTTGTGGAAGACACGGGAATCGGATTCCGCGAGGAGGACGGCGCGAAACTGTTCGGGAAGTTCGTCCGTACACAGGAAACGACGAAAGTATACGTATCCGGGACGGGCCTGGGGCTTTTCGTCGGAAAGAGCTTCGTGGAGGCTCACGGCGGAAGGATGTGGGCGGAATCCGACGGTCTCGGGAAGGGCTCGAGGTTTTATATCGAACTGCCGTTCGTGAATCCGAAAGCGCCGACTCCGAACGATGGTCGAGTAAGGGGAGAAGAATAGGCTTTTCTCTTGATTTTAGCGATGGTTTCGGATAAACTGGTTCCAGGCACCCTTATAACCGTACCGCTATGCCGAAAATACTGTTTGTCGAGGATGATCAGTTCATCGCGGAGATCTACAAGAAGAAATTTGAGACGTCCGGCTTGGATGCCGACAATGTAGGCACCGGAAAGGCCGTTCTTCGTGCCGTGAAGGAGGATTCGTACGATCTTGTGCTGCTCGATCTGGTCATTCCGGAAATGAGCGGGAAGGAGGTCCTGAAGGAGCTCCGGACCAACGACGAGTACGACAAGAACCTGAAGATCGTCGTTTTCAGCAACCTGAGCAGCGCGGAGGATCGCGATGAGTGCCTTCAGCTCGGTGCGAACGGGTTCATATCGAAGACGGATTACACGCCTTCGGAGGTCGTCGACGAAATACAGCGTTTCTTGCGCCAGTTCAGCGAGCAGGCGAAAAACGGTTCAAGGGAGTCCGGCGATTCGTCCGGGAGCGAGCCGGAAAAGCATGACAGGAAGCGGATTCTGTTCATTGAGGACGAGTCGGTATTCATAGAGATGTTCGGGAAACGGCTTCGAGACGAAGGATATGAGGTCCTGATTATGAACGAGGGCGCTTCTGGTCTGGAGGCCGCGTTGGCGGGGGATTTCGATATGTTGATTACGGACGTCATGATGCCCGGCGTCGGCGGGCACGAGATCGTGCTTCAACTCAGGCAGACCGAACACGGGAAAAATATTCCGATCATACTGCTCTCTGCCTCGCTTGAGGATGAGCAACTGTCCGAGATCGCCGAAAGTTCGGCGGTCGATCGGGCGTTCTTGAAGACGCGGATCACGCCGAGCGAACTGGCATATGCCGTGAATGCGGTATTCAGGGAAAGGGCGCGTAAGCAGGGGTGGTCGGCATGCTAATTTATTCGATCGGATCCGTGGTATTCCAGGGAGATTCGGAATCGCAGCTTATCGGACGGAATTTATGATGAGGACGCATACGTGTGGGGAGCTTGACGTGACATCCGTCGGCAAGGAGGTGACGTTGGCCGGTTGGGTGCATCGCCGGAGGGATCACGGAGGAATCATCTTCATCGATCTTCGGGACCGATACGGACTTACGCAGATCACATTCCACCCGAACGTCGGGGAGGATATGTGGGAGAAGGCCGATTCTCTTCGGAGCGAATGGGTGGTTTCGGTCACGGGAAAGGTCGTCGCGCGTCCGGACGCGATGGTGAATACGGTAATCAGCACCGGCGCGATCGAGATCGAGGTGCGACGCCTCGAGGTGCTGAACGAATCCGAAACACCGCCGTTCGAAATCAGCGGAAAGCAGGCTTCCGATACGAACGAGGGTCTGCGATTGCAGTACCGGTTCGTAGATCTTCGCCGAGCGGAGTTGCAGGAGCTGCTTCGCCTGAAGGCCGAATACATCCGACACATGCGGGAGTATTTCCATGCTCGCGGGTTTCTTGAAGTGCAGACACCGATTTTGGCGAATTCCTCGCCCGAGGGCGCGCGGGATTTCGTCATCCCGTCCAGACTGCATCCCGGGAAATTCTACGCGCTTCCGCAGGCGCCACAGCAGTTCAAACAGCTGCTCATGGTCGGGGGATTGGACCGCTATTTTCAGATCGCGCCCTGTTTCCGGGACGAGGATCCACGGATGGACCGTCATTACGGCGAATTCTATCAGCTCGACATGGAGATGAGCTTCGCGACCCAAGACGACGTGTTCGAGATCATGGAACCGTTGATGCTCGAGTTGACGGAAAAATTTTCCAAGAAGAAAGTCGTGAATCTTGATGCGGACGGACGGTTCAGGAGGATTCCGTGGCACGAAGCGATGACCAGATACGGATCCGACAAACCCGATCTCCGATTCGGGATGGAAATCGTTCCGATCACGCAAAAGGTCGCCGGATGCGGGTTTTCCGTCTTCGCCGATGCGGTCGCGGGTGGAAACGTCGTCCACGCCATGCGGGTCGAAGGTGGCGCGCGATTTTCGCGCAAGGAAATCGACGAACTGGTCGAGATCGCCAAGGGGAAGGGCGCGAAGGGTCTCGCGTACGTGATCGTGCGCGAAGGAGGAGAACTGCAGTCGCCTATCGTGAAGTTTCTGGGGAACGATTTCGCATTTGACCTCGTTTCGGGACTCGGAGCGAAAGAGGGGGATATCGTCTTTTTCGGAGCCGATACGTGGGAAGTCGTCTGCAAGAGCCTCGGAGCGGTCCGGAACGAATGTGGCTCCCGCCTCGGTCTGAAGGACGATTCGCATGCGGCATGGTGTTGGGTCGTCGATTTTCCGATGTACTCCTATTCCGAGATCGAGTCTGGCAGGGTGGACTTCGAACACAATCCGTTTTCCATGCCTCAAGGCGGCCTGAAGGCGCTGCAAGAACAGAACCCGCTTGACATCCTTGCCTATCAGTACGACATGGTCCTGAACGGCTTCGAAGCTTCGAGCGGCGCGATACGGAATCATGACCCTGAAATCATGTACAAGGCGTTCGAGATCGCCGGTTATTCCAAAGAGGAGGTGGACAACCGCTTCGGTGCGCTTATCAACGCCTTCAAATACGGTGCGCCACCGCACGGCGGAAACGCTCCCGGTATCGACCGCATTCTAATGGTGCTTTCGGATCTGGATTCCATCCGGGATATCTACGCGTTCCCGAAGGACGGTTCCGGACGGGACCTCATGATGGACAGTCCCGGCGCGATCGGCGAAAAGCAGCTGAGGGATGTCCATATCGGACTCCGATAGTGGATCCGGCGTCCTTCTTTGCTTCCGTCACTCATACTTTTCGGATCGCGAAAGTCGGACGGCCCGGTACTGGAAGTTTTGCGGTATATGGGATAGAATGGGGAGTGACCTATTCCGCCCTTGTTTTTGGCGCACGCTATGTCTTCGATCGAAACACTCTTCGGCGCACTGAAAAAAAACTTCATTGAAAGTGTTTTTGGCCGTTTTTCCCAGGATATCGGAATCGATCTCGGTACGGCGAATACGTTGGTTTTCGTTCGCGGCCGGGGAATCGTCATAAACGAACCGTCGGTCGTCGCGGTGAACAAGCGGACCGGACAGATTCTTGCTATAGGAAAGAATGCCAAGCGGATGGTCGGGAAAACCCCGGGACATATCACGGTGACCCGCCCTTTGGTGAACGGCGTCGTTTCCGATTTCGAGGTGACGCAACAAATGCTCCGGTATTTCATCAGCAAGGTTCATCAGGGCAACATGATGTTCCTCAGACGGCCGCGCGTTCTGATCGGAATCCCATCCGGTGTGACCGAGGTGGAGAAGCGCGCCGTTGTCGAAGCCGCACAGAACGCGGGTGCACGACAGGCGTTCCTGATCGACGAGCCTATGGCCGCCGCGATCGGAGCCAGGCTCCCGGTGACGGAAGCCGCCGGAAACATGGTCGTCGATATCGGTGGTGGTACCACGGAAATCGCGGTCATTTCGCTCGGCGGGGTGGTCATATCGCGCAGCCTCCGTATCGCGGGCGACAAGATGAACCAGGATATCGTTCGGTATTGCCGGGACGAATTCAATCTCCTGATCGGTGAACGCACCGCCGAAGAGGCGAAGATCGCCATCGGAAGCGCATATCCGATGCGGGAAAAGATGACTATGCCGGTTCGGGGTCGCGATCTCGTATCCGGGCTGCCGAAGGAAATCATCATGAACGACGAACACGTACGCGAAGCGCTTTCGCATTCGATACGCGTCATCACGAACACCATCAAGACTATCGTCGAGGAAACGCCGCCCGAGCTGATCGCGGATATCATGGGGCGTGGCATCATTCTGGCGGGTGGGGGGAGTCTTATCCGCGGAATCGACAAGCTCTTCGCGAATCAGACCGGTATCCCGGTCCGGTTGATGGAAGATCCGCTTACCGCGGTCGCCCGCGGTACCGGCGTGGTGCTCGACGATATGGAACATCTGCAGGAGGTGCTGATCGAATCGGGATCGACCGGATCGCTTCGATGAGGTTGTGACCGGATGCGGAACGTCGTCGGAAAAAATGATGCGGGTCGCATCAAAACGATATCATATGAACCCGAGAGGATTTTCCCATTCGAAACTGTTTCGGATACTCGTCGCGCTGTCCGTGCTTTTCGGACTCGCGACGTGGAACCCGACGCCGCTCGGGGCGTTCCTGAGGGGAAGCTTTCATACGGTCTTTCTTCCCGTCGAGAGCCTGCTTTCCACGATTTCATACTCTTTTGCCGATACGCGGGACTTTCTGACGTCCGTCGGCGACATGAAGCGTGAGAACGAGCGGCTGGCGGAGGAAAACGTGCGTCTTTCGGCGGAGAATGCCGGACTGCTTTCGATGAAGGACGAGAACGAAATACTCCGGAAATCGATAGGACTGGAAGCGCGTGAAAAGTTCGACCTGCTTGCCGGTGAAGTGATCGCTTCGGGCGGTGTGAACGAGCGCGGATCCGTCGTCATCAACCGCGGTTCGATGCACGGCGTCCGGAGCGGGATGCCGGCCATCGTCGGAGAGGGCGTCTTGGTGGGCATCGTGGAGGAAACGTATCCCGCCAGTGCGCGGATCGCACTCGTTACCGATTCCGACAGCGCTCTCGGGGGAATCACTCTGGTGAACGGGACGCAAGGGGTCGTTCGGGGAGATAGGAATCTCGGGATTTCGTACGTCAATGTCCTTCAGTCCGCTCCGCTCGCGCAGGGGGACCGGGTCGTGACGTCCGGCGTCGGTGGGACCGTGCCGTCGGGATTATTGATCGGGACGGTGAGTTCCGTCCGGGATTCCGGCGATCGGCTGTTTCGGGAGGCGAGCGTGTTGTCTCCGGTCGATTTCGGAAAACTTCGATTCCTGTTTCTGATACGGTAAGAGCGTCCGCATCACCCGTTCCGATTCACACGCGGTTATTCCGTGATCCGGTGTCGGTTGCCGGCACATTATACGATGGATGCATATGAAAGCGTTCCTGATCCGTATCATTCTTGTCGTGTTTCTCGCGCTGTTCGGCGCGTCCGTTCTTGATGTGGCGTATCCGGCCGTTCCAGTGCTGTTCCCGATGGTATTGTTCTCCGTGGCCGTATCGCTTTCCCTGACCCGAGGCTTCATGCGCGCCCTTCCCGCAGTGATCGCGATCGGGCTCGTATGCGACATCGCCTCACTTGGTCGATTGGGGCTGCTGGCCGCTTTCTGCGCCGGTCTGGCATATACCGTCAGTTTTCTTTCCCGTCGATTCGCGGTCGAACATGGGCTTATGATGCATCTGTTCGCGGGTGTCATCGTAGGAGCCGGTTCTCTCGGATTCCTGATAGCGGCCCCATGGCTCGATGGCAATCCGATTTCCGGTCGCACGCTTGGCAGCGTCACATGGGTGACGGTTCCGGTGACATTCGGAATCGGAATTCTGATGTTCCCGATCACGTCGACCGTTCTGCGCCGGATCGAGGACTGGCTCGCGTATCTTGATTCCCCCAATGCCTTTTGAGATTCGGCAGACAGGCGGACGCTTCCGTGCCATGCCCTGGTGAGGGTCGGGAGTGATGCCGAAAGTCGGCGCAGGGAAATTATGTCGTCTTATCGCCTATGTTCGGAAAAATGCCCAAAGGAAGAGGGAACGAGATCGATGACGCGGTGCTGACCATCACGCAGAGGGAAGCCGCGAAACTCGAGTGGCCGCTCCGCCGAAAATGGGCGAAGGGGTATTTCGTAGTGTCCGCCGGTCTGCTCGCCGTTCTTTTCGGCCGTGTCGTATTCATGAACGTTTTTCAGGGGGGAAAGTACGGTGCGATGGCGGAACGCAACAGCGTCAGGCAGATACCTCAGACGGCTCCGCGCGGCATAATTTACGATCGGTACGGAAAGCCGCTGGTGGGCAATGTCCCGAGTATCGGCGCGGCAATAGTCCCGGTCGACCTCCCGAAAGACGATGCCGATCGGGAGCGCCTTCGCAACGCGATCCTCTCCGTCCTGCACGCGGACCCTGTCACGGTCGACGCGGTTTTGGCGGTCCGCGAGGACGTTGCTCAGGTTTCTCCGATTCTCATCAAGCCGAAACTCACTCAGGAAGAAATGATTTCCTTCGCCGCCCGTCAGAAGGAGTTTCCCGGTGTCAGTCTGTTCAAATCGGCCTATCGTGAATATTCTGACAGCGTCATTTTTTCCCATCTGATCGGTTACGAGGGGAAAATCACCGAAACCGAGCTTTCCGAAGGATCGGATTATCTGCCGACGGAAATGATCGGAAAGCAGGGAGTCGAGAAGAGTTACGAGGATGCGCTCCGCGGCGAACGGGGATATGAACGGGTTGAGGTGGACGCGCTCGGCCGGCCGAAGAAGCTGCTTGGATCCGTCGCCGCGAAGCCGGGAAACGATCTCATACTCAATATCGATGCCGAACTCGAAAAGAAGACGTACGATTCTCTGCAGGCGATACTGGATGAGCGGGGGCTTTCCCGCGGCGCGGCCGTCGCGATCGATCCGCAAGACGGCGCCGTGCTCGCATTGGTTTCGGTGCCCGGATTCGATAACAACCTGTTTTCGGAAGGGATTTCGAACGATGCGTACAAATCCCTGCTTTCGGATGATGCGAAACCGCTTTTCAACCGTGCGATCGCCGGGGAATATGCGCCGGGTTCGACGTTCAAGCCGGTCATGGCTTCCGCCGCGTTGTCCGAAGGCGTCGTCGACGAGCGCACCGAAATCGAATCGAAAGGCGGCATCTCGGTAGGGAGCTTTTTCTTCGGAGATTGGAAGGCGCACGGCTTCACGGATATACGCCGGGCGATCGCCGTATCGAGCGACGTCTTCTTCTATACCGTCGGAGGAGGCTATGGGAATATCTCGGGACTCGGTATTTCGCGGATAAAGAAGTATGCCGCCCTGTTCGGATACGGATCGCCGTCCGGAATCGACCTGCCGGGCGAAGCGGACGGGTTCTTGCCGGATCAGGAATGGAAAAAGTCGACGACCGGTGAGCCGTGGTATATCGGAGATGATTATCACTCGTCCATCGGTCAGGGATTCATCACGGCGACTCCCTTGCAGATAGTGAATTCGATAGCCACCATCGCCAACGGAGGCACCCTGTACGAGCCGCGGGTGGTATCACAGATACGCGGAGTCGACGGAAAGACCGTCCAAAACCCGCCGAAGGTCATACGGGACGGATTTATAAGCAAGGATATACTCCGCATCGTCCGGGAGGGCATGCGCGAGACGGTGACCGACGGGACGGCCCAGTCCCTGAAGACGTTATCTTTTCCCGTGGCCGGAAAGACCGGAACCGCCCAGTTCGGGACAAACGGAAGGACTCACGGATGGTTCGTTTCTTTCGCCCCGTACGACAATCCGAAAATCGCGCTCATTGTCCTGGTTGAGGGGCAGGAAGGGGATGAGACGTACAATACGGTGCCGGTGACGAAGGACATTTATGACTGGTATTTCCGCGAGCGCCTGTCCGGTGGCGATACGGGCGGTCAATAGTAAGATTTATGCCTTATAAAAGCCAGAAAAACTGACTCTTGACATCGGATTCATCCGTGCTACCATTGGAAGCACTTTTTTGTCCGAGGGAACCGTCCGGGTTCCCATGCCCGATACTTCGGGCGACATTTGAGGTAACACGTCAGAAAGAAACCATGGCCAAGATACTTACCCGCGAGGGAATGATAAAACTGCAGGAGGAACTCGAAGACCGGAAAATCAGACTCCGGCAGGAGATTGCGTCAGCCATCAAGGAGGCGAAGGAACAGGGTGATCTTTCGGAGAATGCCGAGTATAGCGAGGCAAAGCATCAGCAGAACGAGAACGAGACCCGCATCATGGAGTTGGAGGCGACGCTGAAAGAGGCGACCGTCGTCGAGAAGACGACCGGCTCCTTGTCCGTCCAGATCGGTTCCTCGGTGATTCTTGACTGCAAGGGGAAAGAGATGCGTTTCACCATCGTCGGGACGAACGAAGTGAACCCCGCGGAAGGCCTCATCTCGAGCGATTCGCCGTTCGGTCGCGCCCTCATGGGTCGTTCGAAGGACGAACATGTCGAGATCGAAGTGCCGGCAGGGAAACTCAAGTGCGTGATCACGTCGGTGGCGTAGGAATATATTACACCCCTCAGTCTCTCAGAATCGACAGCTCCCCTTGGTAAGGGGAGCAGGAAAGCAAAAAGGCCCCCATGTGGGCCTTTTTGCTTGTCTTCAGGCCGAAAAGCCGGTAGAGTAGGGGTGACCGATCAGAATCAACATATACCCTATGCGTGAAGACATCGTCGAGGCGAAGGCGGAGAAACTTGCAAGACTGACCGAATCGTACGGTACGGCGTACCCCGAGAAGACGGAGCGAACCCACACCGCGTCTGAAGCGGCCTCTTCGTTTCAGGTTCTGTCGGAATCCGGAGCAGAAATCATCGTTGCCGGCAGGATCCGTTCCGTCCGGACGATGGGTAAGATCGCGTTTGCGCACCTTGAGGACGGAAGCGGTCGCATACAGATATTTCTCTCCGAAGCGGATTTGGGTTCGGAGGCGTTCAGGTTGTTTTCCGATACGATCGAAATGGGTGATTTCGTGAACGTGCACGGAACGATGTTTCTCACGAAGAAGGAAGAGAAAACGATTGCCGTGAAGTCGTGGAGAATACTCGGAAAATCCATGCGTCCGATTCCGACGGATCACTTCGGCATTGAGGACAAGGAAGAGCTGCTTCGTCGCAGGTATCTTGATCTGCTTACGAATCCCGAGACGCGTGAAATGTTTCGGAAGAAGAACCAGTTCTGGCAGACCGTGCGCACGTTTCTTGCCGGCGAGGGATTCCTCGAGGTGCAGACCCCCGTTTTGGAGCATATTCCCGGAGGTGCGGAAGCGGAGCCGTTCATAACGCATCACAACGCCCTTGATCAGGACTTCTATCTCCGCATCTCGCTCGAACTCGCCTTGAAACGGCTTCTCGTTGGTGGTTATGAACGCGTATTCGAGATCGGCAGACTGTTCAGGAACGAGGGGGTGGACCGGGATCATCTGCAAGAGTACGACGATGTCGAATTCTATGCCGCATACCTCGATCTGGAACAGGGCATGGAAATGACCGAGCGCCTCTATCGTGAGATCGTACGTGTCGTGAACGATGGGAAACTCACGACGGTCTATGAAGGCGCGGAGCTCGACTGGTCAAAGCCGTTTCCGCGTGTGGATTATTTCACGGAATTCGAAAAGGAAACGGGTATCGACCTCTCGGAAGACGTTACCGTCGACATGCTTCGCGCCAAGGCGGAGGAGCTAGGTATCAAATATGATCCGGCGGCCGGAAAGGGCCGACTTATCGATACGATCTACAAGAAGACCGTGCGGCAGAAACTGGTGCAGCCATGCTTTCTCGTCGGTCATCCTATCGAGGTGTCGCCTTTGGCAAAGTCGGACCCGACGAATCCGCGGCGCGTACTGCGTATGCAGCCTATCGCGGCCATGAGCGAGCTTGGGAACGGTTTTTCGGAACTCAATGACCCGGCCGACCAGCGCCGCCGCTTCGAGGAGCAGATGAGACTCCGTGAGGCGGGTGACGCCGAAGGTATGATGCTCGACGAGGACTTCCTCGAGGCGCTCGAATATGGGATGCCGCCGGCGTTCGGTTTCGGCATGAGCGAACGGCTCTTCGCCGTCCTCATGGACCGTTCCATCCGCGAAACCGTCATCTTCCCGCCGATGCGGAGTCGGGAGTAACGTTGATTGAGTTTATCGGACGGTAAAAATTATGAAGAAACCTTCCAAACTTACAAACTATATATTATTTCTTGATGAGTCAGGAAAGTCTAAATTGTCGGATTCGAGCGGATCGTTTCTTCTCTGTGGTATTGTTATCGATCGAGATTTACATTTCGCCCTTTCGAATTACATGGTTTCGTTGAAAGGGAAAAGTAACATATCCGCTGAAGAAAACATTCACGCCTACGATTTGTTTGAAAATGAAAAGGTCAGAGATAGGTTTGTAAAGAAAGGTGATATTGATGAATTTTTCGATAGATTTTGCATCCTTATTCAAGGTGCTGAGATTCAGTGTTGGACCGTTCGCGTTAAGAAAGGCGAATTCCAAAAGATGGTAAGTAAGGCAGCCAAGCGAATTGGATGGTCCGAGAAGCGCTTGTTGAATTATCTCAAGCAAGAGGGTCTTCATGACTTCCTCTATGAGGCCTTGTCAAGAAAGTTGATATTGGAGTTCGGGCACTTTCTTGAAAAACAGGACGCCGTTGGCGAAGTCATAGCTGAATCCCGAAGGTGGGACGATCATGCGGTATTGCAGGCATTTGTCGATTCTACGGACTCTTCAAAATTTCAGGTGGGAACGCGTTATCGTGCCTGGTCCGAATATAGTTTTCGACGATTGCATAGTCTTGTATTCCAGAACAAAAAGGGCTTGAGCTTTGGATTGGAAGTAGCGGATTTGTTTGCATGGGCCCATTTCAACAATCATCATGGGCTCGCAAGAACATACGAGTCTTCGGCGAAAGAAAAAAGAATACGGGCAAGACTAAAGAGAGTAGATGAAGTGATGAAAAAAACGCTCATCAAAGACGGCGTTGAAGAAATGACTGCCACAAAAATAAAGAGCGTCGCCGAGGATAGAGTCTCCAAATTTACCGATATTCTCCATTCCGCCGGGAAGTAATCGGTTGACTTGGGGACCCCGCTACTTACGTAGCGAGCCTTAACTAAAGTATAGCAATTAGTGAAAATTAATCAATAGCGGAATAGAGCTTTATCATAAGGAAAATATACTACGAAAATGAATCTCATCGAGACCGAAGCGAAGGAAATATATACGGAGACTAGTCTTCCTGGAGCGGACTGGGTCATAAACCAGTACGTCGGATGCGGACATGTCTGCCAATACTGCTATGCTCGGTTCATGTCGCGCTGGAAACGGCACGGTGCGTGGGGTTCATGGGTCGAAGCGAAGATGAACGCGCCTGAACTTGTGAAAGGGAAATTCGTCGAGGGCATCGTGTTCATGAGTTCGGTGAGCGACGCGTACCAACCGATAGAGGAAGAGCTCCGGTTGACGAGGAGAATACTCGAGAACATGGAAAAGAGGATACGCTTGTCCATTCTGACGAAATCTGACCTTGTTTTGCGGGACATTGACGTGCTGAAGGAATTCAACGACGTTGAGGTGGGGTTCACAGTCAATTCGTTCACGGGCGTCGAAAAAGAACTCTTTGAACCGGGATCGGTGACGACAGAGAAGCGGATAACGGCAATGAGGAAGTTGAAGGAAAACGGGCTGAAGACGTATGCCTTCGTCGGTCCAATCGTCCCGGGACTTATCGACATTTCGGATATAATCGGAAAGACGAAGAAGCACGCTGACCACTACTGGTTCGAGGTGATGAATCTTCGGGGAGCAGGAAAGGAATTTCTCGAATTGTTGAAGGAAAAATATCCTGAAAGCTACCGGATTCTTAATGACGAGACGGCATTGTCGGAGTATATCAAAGGCATCGAATCCATCATAAAGGATGATGGTATTAAGGCGAGTAACGTAATACGGCATTGATATGGGAAATATGGACTCAAAGACCAAGAAACAACTTCTCGAATCGATCGAAGCTGAAGCGAGGAAATACTTCGTCGACGCGTCGGGGTGTCACGACTGGTCGCATGTCGAGCGGGTGCGGACACTCGCGAAGCATATCGCGCGGGCGGAGGGTGCGGACCTGTTCGTCGTAGAGGCTGCCGCCTTGTTGCACGATATCGCCAAGACCGAGGAGATGCGGGCGAAAGGGGGATTCTGCCATGCCGAGGAGGGCGCTAAACGATCGCGGCCGATTCTGGAGAAGCAAGGGATCGATGCCGAGATTATCGCGCGGATCGTTCACTGTATCGCGTCGCATCGGAACCGAAGCGAAGGGAAAAGCGTACCCGAGAGTCTGGCGGCGAAGATACTGTTCGATGCGGACAAGTATAATGGTCGGGAAATCCTGGACACGAAATCGGGTATAATGAGATGGATTCCGAGGACCAAAAACATATGACGAAAC
>CAINXS010000026.1 GCA_903854995.1 Candidatus Moraniibacteriota bacterium
CCGGCCTGCTGCCCGACAACGGCGACGCCCCGCACGCCCATTCCTCCAAGGTCACGCTGCTCGCGGCCAAGCTCGCGGAGGCCGCCGCCAACGGCTCGAAGGCCGTGGTCTTCTCGCAGTTCGTCAGCCTGCTCGACCGGGCCAAGGCCGCGCTGGCCGAGCAGCTGCCGGGCGTCCCGATCTTCGAGCTGACCGGTTCGGTCGGGAAGAGCTCGGCCAAGGAGGCGGCAGCACTCGTCTTGTCCGAAACGATGCGTGTTCGGAAGAGCGAGGAGAACTATAATAATGAGATCGGTGTGCCACTCACGGTGCTCGGTGTCGGCACCGGCGGATCGGCGGTGACACGGATGCTTTCCGCCATGGTCAGGTTCCCGTATCTCATGGCATGGCCCGTATCGTATCCGGAGACGCTCGTGCTTGAGCTGGGAGTGGATCGTCCCGGGGACATGGCAGCATTGCTCGAGGTCGTAACGGTCAAAGTCGGCGTCGTTACTCGGGTCGGTGAGAGCCATCTGGAGTATTTCGGATCCGTCGGAAACATAGCGAAGGAGAAAGGACGTTTGATATCCTCGTTACCGTCGGACGGTTTTGCCGTTTTGAATGCCGATGACGGCCGTGTCCTTGGAATGGGGAAGAAATCGAAGGCGGTCATCTTGTCCTACGGATTCGCGGCCGGTGCGGCCGTCCGGGCGGATAATGTACTGTTGCAAGAGACCGACGGCGGGATCGGGTCGAGTTTCAAACTCAACTACGCGGGGAAATCGATCCCGGTACGTCTTCCGGGAGTCGTTGCGCGTCACCATATTTCGGACGCGCTCGCCGGTGCGGCGGTAGGCATCGCCGCAGGCATGAATCTGGTCGACATCGCGAAACGACTTGAGGGGTTCGCTCCGCTTCCGGGTCGGCTCCGTTTTCTGAACGGTCGGAACGGGATAGGCATACTCGATGACACGTATAACGCGTCGCCGGCTTCCGTATCGGCGGCACTCGAAACGCTTCGGGAGATTCCCGCGAGACGAAAGCTGGTGGCGCTCGGCGACATGCTCGAGCTCGGGGCGATATCCGAGGAGGCGCACCGCGGTTTGGCCGACGGCGTGCTTTCGGCGCAGGTCGGATCGGCGATTCTGGTCGGCAAGCGGATGGGTTCGCTTGCGGAAGAACTGCTCGCCCGCGGTATGCAACGCGGAAACGTGCTGTGTTTTCCGGACCCGGATTCCGCGGCATCGGCCATCCGTGACCTGGTCCGCGAGGGCGATCTCGTCTTAGTGAAGGGATCGCAGGGGGTTCGGATGGAGAAAGTTTCCGAGGCGTTGTCGCGGAACGTCGAGGAGGCACGCGGTCAGTTGTGCAGGCAGTCGGAATCCTGGCTTGCAAAGCCGTTCTCGCCGCCGTCGGAGTGGGGTGAAACCTTTATCTGATTTCCTTGTCGGACATTCGGCGCGAAAAAAAGAGCGATCTTTTAAGATCGCTCTGACATGAGTTTTTCACGCCGTTTCGCCACGGAGTCCTCGTACGCCTCTTTTTCCCGTTCGAAGTTGCAAAAGATGAAATCGCAGCGGTTGAGTGCGCCTCCCGGAATGAGGCGGATCAGCTCTCCGTCTTCTTCCTCGAAAAACTCAGTCCACTTTCTCGGATTGTCATACATCTTCCTGTCGAAAAGGTAATGTTTAAGCCCGAAATACGGTGTAAACAGATACCCGACGACAATGTCACGATGAATCTTTCTCGTCTCCACAAGCGTGGAAGGGAACGCGCGTCGGTCGATGACTCCTTTCATGTAGTAGCCTTGATTGATGAGTGACAGCCATGGAATGAACAGGTCCATCAATATGAGACCTCCGATCCATTGGTTTCCCGTGAGTAAGAACGCGATGACGAGTATCGGAAAAAGCGACTGCGTGAGACAAATCATCGTCAGTGACGGTCGCGGCAGTGGTTGCCGTTCGAGGACCGGTCGTGTTGCGGTATCAGCCATACCTAAGCTCCTTTTTAAAGTTCGTGTAACGGTCGGTTGACATCTTCATTCAAACCGGTCTTCCTGTCAAGGTCTGACAACTTCGGAACCACTCAGTCAGAGGTTAAATCCGCGTTGACATATCGGGTGTCCGGCGAGTATACTTGTGTCGGGACGTTGCGTCCCATAATACTGTAAAACGGCAAGAGTTATGACCGAGAATTTCAAAGATCAGGAATTCATCGCATATGTCGTGAAGGCGCTCGTGGATCATTCGGAGGATGTCAGGGTCTCGCGGAAAGTGGACGAGATGGGCGTGCTCATCACACTTGACGTGCATCCCGAGGATATGGGTATGGTAATCGGTCGCGAGGGGATGACGGCGAAGTCGCTTCGGACGCTGCTGCGGGTGATCGGCGCCAAGAACAATGCACGCGTGAACCTGAAGATAAACGAACCGGAAGGATCGACCCGGGGGCATCGTCACGAGGAGGCTTCGGCCGAGCCTGTCCGCGCGGATCAGCCGGCAGAGGAAGTCGCCGCGGCTCCGGTCGCGTACGAGGCGCCGAAGCAGCCCGAGGCGAAGCGCACGCTCGATGACGTGATGAACGATATCAGACTGTAGCGACACATGACAGTCGTCAGTAAACAGATAGCATGATAAAGAGATCGGCCCGGGAAATCGGGCCGATTTTTCGATATTCTGGCTTTCGATGAGCTTTCTTGGTATAGTGACAGGGCGCAATCCGTCTGCATTCCAACCCTATGAACGTTATTGAAACGGAGATTCCCGGAGTCATTATCATCGAACCGGACGTGTTCGGAGATGAACGCGGTTATTTCGAGGAAACCTATCGTCTGGAGCGGTATCGCGAACTCGGCCTACCCGACTTCGTGCAGGACAATATCTCATTTTCCAGACCGGCCGGTACCTTGCGCGGGCTTCATTATCAGATCGCGCCGTATACGCAGGGGAAACTGGTTTCCGTCATCGCGGGAGAAGTGTTCGACGTGGCCCTCGATATCCGCCGTGGTTCGCCGACGTTTGGTAAGCACGTATCCGTCACGTTATCCGCGGAAAATCATCGTCAATTCTACATTCCGGAAGGGTTCGCGCATGTCATGCTGACGACGAAGCCGGATACGATTTTCTCGTATAAGTGTACGAACGTCTATTCCAAGGAAAACGAGCGGGGTATTATCTGGAACGACCCGGCGCTCGGTATCGATTGGCCGATGCAAGACGGATTGACCGTTCTGGAGAAGGATCAGAAGCATCCGACGCTCGCCGCGCTTCAATCCGATCCGAAGCGTTGGGAGGAACTGCGGTTCGTCTGAAGCGTCCGATAAAGGAAATAAAGAAGCGCTCCATTTGGAATTGGAGCGCTTATTGTGTGTCGCTGGAAGGAATTATCGCTCAATGAACGTGACGGTCTTGTTACCATCGTTCCTGATTTGTCCCTTCAGGATCTGGGTCGCCTTATGATTCTTGTCCGGTGCGTACACCTTGATGAAGGTGAAATCTCCCGGCAAGAATAACTTTATGTCAGTCGGCCCGTCGCATATGTACAGGATTTCAGCATTTGAATTGAGCCCTCTGGTACTTACCTCATATGGCCCTGGATAGTCGACGTGCAGGATCGGCTCGAACCCATAGCGGTTGTATGCCGCGGTGATCGAAACCTTGGGCTTGATACCTGCGATGCCTTCGGCGTGGACAGATCCCTGGTAGGAGAACAGGCTGACGAAAATGATAATTGCGGCGGCATAAGCCTTGGACAGGGCGAACGGTGAGTGTTTCATTGTTTCGCGGTTAGGTTGTTAAGCGGTCGATCGTCTGATACTGACTATACATTATAGTTTAATTTAGGGCACTGGTAGGAGATCAGGTGGCTCCGAATGCCTCTTTGATGCTAAGATAAGCGCAGAAACGCGCTTTTTTTGTTTCG
>CAINXS010000027.1 GCA_903854995.1 Candidatus Moraniibacteriota bacterium
AGTATCGCCACCACCAACAAGGGAAGCATCCACCAGACGTCTTTTGCCGGAAGGAAACCGAGCAGCAAGCAGAGGGCGACGAATCCCCATGCAAGCATGGCGATCGGCCTTGCCAGATACTTCACAATCCCGGCAAAGCCTTCCTCGACGGCTTTTTTCAACTCGATGTCGGGAAGTCCTTTGAGGCCTTCCGTCGCGATCTTGGCGACGCTGAAGTTCGGCAACGTGCCGGCGGCTCCTATTCCCGCAGCGGTCAAGATGACCTCAATTCGGCTACCGATCGACAGTGCGACCACGACGACTCCGATCGCGATAAGAAACTCCGTCCATGGCAGGTACGTCGCGATGCATATGACCGCGTAGAGAAGGAGAAATCCCGGTATCCCCTTCATAATGAATTCCCTGCGGATACTCTTCAGCAGGGCGAAAAGGAGTAATGGATTGTCTTCCCATCCTTTCAGTGCCTCCGTCCATTGACGCTTGATTTCTTGCGTGTTCATCTTCACGTTCCTTTTTTTGATGTTAATAATGTGACGGGCCGTTGCACAGGAAAACGATGACGATAGATATGAGAATCACCATCATCGCGACTGTCGGCCAGTTTGACTTCAACCACCCGGTCATTCGGTCCGCGTAAGCGGGCGAAGACTCGGGAGCGGCAACTGCTTTTCTTGCCGCGGACTTGTCCTTGATTGCCTGCAGGCAATGTTCGTGAAAGGTCTTATCCTTTATCGCCTCCTCCTCAGGCTTTCCGGAGTCGGTGACAAGTTTGTCAAAAAGGCCTCCACGAAGACGGAACTTGATAAGGTTCCAGTAAGCCGCATTCAGCGAGGTTTCCTTCGCTTTCTCAGCCTGCTCCATTGCTTCCTGCTGGACCGTTTTTGCACGGATCAGACGGCGCTTTATGAGTAACCTTTTCACTTCCTCCGCTCCGTTAAATCCGTTTCCATCAAGATTACGGATTTTCTGTGCGATGAACTTGAGATAAAGTGTTCTGACGTCGTTGTCTCCGTAGAGATTCGCCGTCAGGGAAGTCTCAAATTCCTCGTACAGCTCATCTTTCTCCGGTCCCTTTTGAGTTGCTCCGGTTTTGACACGTTTCCGGGTCTTCAGGACCCTTTCAGGTCGCTGATTCAGTTTTACGATGTAGTACCGGAAGTCGTCCGTTTGAAACGGCTCCAGGACATCGTATAGTTTGGATAACGTGTCATAATCGCCATCCTTCGGTTCCACCTGGGCGAACACGGCCTCGTCTTCCTTTGTGAAGACGTTTGTCGGCACTTCCTTCTCTTTTGGAGGTGTGCCCTGGCTCTGTGAAGCTTCCGTTTTTCCGGACGGACCCGTGAAGCCACTCAATCTTCCGATGAGCAATGTATCGACAACTGAGTCGAGAAGGTGTCCAAACATTTTCATTTCAGTGCCCCTTGTCGTTTATGGTTATGATTAAAAATGTGAATGTGCCCGTTACGATTGTTGGGTGACCTTTCGGGCACGAAGACCGTAACGGGGCATTTAAGCATAAAAACTTGAAAAAGTCAATCAAAACGGGAGAAAACCGGAAATAGTCGGTTTTTCGAAAAATTATGGCTTATATACGGTATCAGATCGGACTCCTTGAGTGTTTGTCTGGCAAGATGCTCTGGCTGGGTGTCCTATCGACACATCCCGTTCTGTAGCTGGGAACCGGTTGCCATCCCGATTTGACAAAACGCGCATTCGGGCCTATACTGTACTCATACGGATAGGGCGGTGTCGGAGTTCGCGAGAGCGGACTTTTTTCTTTAGATGGGCGGAGTATCCGATCGAAAAGATCGGGTATCGGCAATCGAAAGGACGCGTCCGATTTCGGATCATTCTTTTTTCACCCCTCACCGCGCTGAGCGCGGAGCTCCCCTTTGAAAGGGGAGCCGGATACGAAAGAAGTTTGGAAAGCGGTAACTCATCGTTAAACAGGACGGGTTCCGACGATACGTCGCGGGCGCGTCATAATCCGAAAGCATATGGCAGCAAGAAAGAAGGCCGCCGAACCGGAGCAGAGTCTCTCGGGACGGCTCGGAGAGTTCGGAAGCGCGATCATGCAGATCGTGGACGAGAAGGGACTTCCGAAGGAGAAGGTCCTCGAAGTCGTCGAGGCGGCGCTCGCCGTCGCGTACAAGCGCGACTATGGAAAGAAGAGCCAGGTCATCCGGGCGCAGTTCGACGAGGTCGCCAAAACGGCGAGCTTTTTCCTCGTGAAGGAAGTCGTCGATGAGACGACCCGAGAATTCGTCGAGGAAACCGAGGAAGCCGAAGAGGAAGCGATCGATCCGAAAGCGGCTGTACCGGAGACGGAGGTCACCGAGGAAATCGAGGAAGACCGTCTCCCGAGATACAATCCCGAGCGCGACCTCACGCTCCCGGACGCGAAACTCCTGAAGAAGGACGCGAGGGTCGGCGATATCATCGATATCGAACTCCCGCCGCATGAGGACTTCGGCCGTGTCGCGGCACAGACCGCGAAGCAGGTCGTCATCCAGCGTCTGCGTGAGGCGGAACGGCAGGTCATGTTCGAGGAGTACAAGGACCACGAGGGCGAGGTCGTCAACGGCATCGTCCAGCGCGTCGAGGGTCGGAACGTCTATGTCGATCTCGGCAAGTCGGTCGGCATCCTCTTCCCGTCCGAGCAGGTCGAGGGGGAGAACTACCGTATCGGTCAGCATCTGAAGGTATATCTTGTCCGTGTCGAGGCCGAATCCAAAGGTCCCGGACTGGTGTTGTCCCGCTCGCATCCCGACATGATCCGTCATCTGTTCTCGCTCGAAGTCCCGGAGATTTCGGCGGGAACCGTGGAGATCAAGGCGATCGCCCGCGAGGCGGGATCCCGGACGAAGATTGCCGTATCCGCGAATCAGGAAGGCGTCGATCCGATCGGTTCGTGCGTCGGTCAGCGCGGGACGCGCGTGCAGGCCGTCATCGACGAGCTTGGCGGCGAGAAGGTGGACATCATCGAATGGAACGAGAATCCGGCGAAATTCATCATCGCAGCCATGAGCCCGGCGAAGGTGGTTTCGGTGGATATCTCCGAGGACGAGGCGGAAGGCTGTCGCGCAAAGGTGGTCGTCCCGGACGATCAACTGTCACTCGCGATCGGCAAGCGCGGTCAGAACGTCCGGCTCGCGGCGAAACTCGCCGGTTGCCGGATCGACGTGAGCGGAGCCGGTGTACCGGCCGCGACGGAAGAGGAAGGTGAAATCGCGGAGACCGAGAACGAGACGCCGGCGTCCGAGGCGGAAGAGACTTCGGAAGCCGCGGAGTAATTCCGGATCCGGATCATCATCATTCATACCTAACATTTCCACTATGAACCTTTGGCATGATATTTCCGCCGGCAGCAAGGCGCCCGATGTCGTGAACGTCATCATCGAGTGTCCGAAGGGTACGAAGAACAAGTACGAGATCGACAAGGAAACCGGACTCATCAAGCTCGATCGCGCGATGAAGAGCGCGCAGGACTACCCGTTCGACTACGGGTTCGTCCCGCGTTCGCTGTGGGAGGACGGCGATCCGCTCGACGTGGTCGTGCTGACGACCTACCCGCTCGCGCCCGGCATCCTCGCCGAGGTCCGTCCGGTCGCGGTCATGGGCATGATCGACTGCGGCGAGGGCGATGACAAGATCATCGCGGTCCCGAAGGACGACCCTCGTTGGGATGACGTGAACGACCTGTCCGATATCAACCCGCATACGCTCAAGGAGATCCAGCACTTTTTCCAGACGTACAAGTCCATCGAGGGTAAGGAAGTGATCGTGAAGAAGTATCGCGGCAAGAAGGAGGCTCTCGCGGCCGTGAAGAAGGGACTTTCGCTGTATGCGAAGAAGTACGGGAAGAAGACTAACTAACAACTGAAAGCTGACAACTGACAATCGGTGACGAGCAACGGGCTATGGTTTTTCCGTCGTTTGTTGTGAGTTGTAGGTTGTAAGTTCTGAAATTATGGACGTTCAGGTGAAAAAACTCGCGCAGTCGAAGGTGGAGCTTTCCGTCTCGATTCCGTGGGAGGAATGGAAGGGGGAGATCGATCACGCGGTCGAACATCTTTCGAAGAGCGTGAAAGTCGAGGGTTTCCGTACGGGGAAGATCCCGCGGAACGTGCTTGAAAAGAAACTCGGGAAGACGACCGTTCTTATCGAGGGTGCGGAACATGCGATCGACCACCTGTTTCCCAAGGTGCTGCACGAGGCCGGGGTCGACGCCATCGGCCGTCCGGAGATACGTCTCGAGGATGCGAAAGAGGGCGAAGCGCTCGAGTTCGTCGTCACGACCGCCATCATGCCGGAAGCCGCAATCGGTTCGTGGGAGAAGGAGGTGAAGGCGGTCAACGCGAAACATGCCAAGGAGAAGCCGGAAGTGGCGGATGCGGACGTGGATAAGGAACTGAACCGAATCGCGAAGAGCCGTGCGAAGCTCGTGACCGTGAACCGTGCCGCGCAGGCGGGCGACGCGGTGGAAGTCGATTTCGACGTGACGCGCGGAGGCGTGCCGATCGAGGGCGGTGCGGGAAGGAAGCATCCGATCGTACTCGGATCGGGGTCTTTCATCCCGGGATTCGAGGACCAGTTGATCGGTATGGAGGCAGGGTCCGAAAAATCGTTCGAACTGACGTTCCCGGCCGAATACCATGAGAAGACGCTTGCGGGAAAACCCGCCGAGTTCGGCGTGAAGATGCTTCTCGTCCAGGAGCAGGATGTCCCGGAGCTTTCCGATGAGTTCGCGAAATCACTCGGCCGTTTCGAAAGTCTTGAAGAGTTGCGCAAGAGCGTCTCGGAAGGGATGCTGGCGGAGAAAGTCGAACGCGGCAAGGAACGTCATCGGACGGATATCCTCGACGCGATCGTTTCCGTGACGGAGGCGGAGCTTCCCGACGTGCTTGTCGAGGGAGAACTTCGCCGTATGGTGTCCGAATTCTCCCATCAGGCATCCATGACGGGTCTTTCCCTTCAGGATTACCTGTCACGGATAGGAAAGACGGAAGAGGATCTCGCCACCGAATGGAAACCGCAGGCGGGTAGGCGGCTGCTTTCCCAGCTGGCGCTCGAAGCGATCGCGAAGGAGCGGGAAATCGAAGCGACGACCGAGGAGATCGAGGCGGAGATGAACCAGGTGCTCGCGTACGCGAAAAGCGTCAAACAGGCCGAGAAGGACCTCGACTTGCCCGCGATTTATGCCTCGATCCGCGAGCGGCTGCGCAACGAGAAAGTCTTCGTGCTTCTGGAGACCCTCTAGCGGCCGGAAGCGGGTGGTCCGTGGTGCCGCGTGCAAACCGACGCGTACCTCGGTCGTTACATGGTGTACGAATCTACCATTGATCGAAACCATATGAACAACCAGCATCTCGTTCCCATGGTCGTCGAGAAGACGAATCTCGGGGAGCGCGCGTACGACATATATTCGCGGCTGCTTCAGGATCGGATCATCTTTCTCGGATCGCCGATCGATGATGCCGTGGCGAATACGGTCATCGCCGAACTCCTGTTTCTCGATTCCCAGAACCGGAAGGAGGATATCCGTCTGTATATCAACTCTCCAGGCGGGTCCGTTACCGCGGCGCTCGCGATTTACGATACCATGCAGCATATCAAACCGGACGTCTCGACCATCTGCGTCGGAATGGCGGCCTCGGCCGCGGCGCTGCTGCTCGCGGCGGGCGCGAAAGGAAAGCGAATGGCGTTGCCGAACAGCGAAGTGATGATTCACCAGGTACTCGGCGGTGCCGAGGGACAGGCGACCGAGGTCGAGATTCATGCCAAGCATATCCTGAAGACCCGCGACCGATTGAACCGCATCCTCGCGAAACATACGGCTCAGAAACTTCCCAAGATCGAGAAGGATACCGATCGGGACTATTTCATGACGGCGGATGAGGCGAAGGCGTACGGCATCGTGGACAAGGTGATATCGTAAAGCATACTCCGTGGCGATCTGTCAGCCGGGAGATCGTTTTACGGGGTGAACGTGAAAAGTGCGGGGGCGGATACGGAAAACGAAATGCGATTTATAAAAAGCTCCGGCCCGCGCCGGAGTTTTTTCATGTGAGACTTCCGCCCTGACTTTCGACTTGGAACTATTGACTTGTAACTTTCGGCCCTACTGCATGATCGAGAGAAGGCTCGAGCCGTTCATTTCGGGCGGTTTCGCGATTCCCATGATATCGAGAATGGTCGGCGCGACGTCGGAGAGAAGTCCCCGGACCTCGTTCTGCTCCCGCATCATGAGAGCAGCATCCTTTTCCCGATGGTTGTCCGGCGTGATGTACCACAGCGGCACAGGATTGATCGAATGCTCGGTATCGGCCTCTCCGGTGGAGGCGTTCTTGAGTTCCTCGGCGTTTCCGTGGTCCGCGGTTATCATGAGCGCACCGCCGGCTTTCAGTATGGCAGGAATAAGGAGGGCCAGGCACCGATCTATGGACTCGACCGCCTCGATGGTGGCCTGTTCGTTTCCGGTGTGGGCGACCATGTCCGGACTCGCGTAATTGACCAGAATGAAATCGTATTTTCCTTCGCCGATCGAGTGAATGAGGGTCTCGGTAATCTCGCCCGAGCTCATTTCGGGAACTTCGTCGAACTTGGAAACGATCGGGGAAGGGATGAGGACCCGATCCTCGTCCTGAAACGCACGTTCTTTTCCGCCATTGAAGAAATAGGTCACATGCGCGTATTTCTCCGTCTCTGCCATCCGAAGCTGCTTCTTTCCCGCATTCGAAAGGATTTCTCCGAGGCAGTTCGAAACCTTTTCCGGCGGGAACATGATTCCGGCTACGGGGAGGTCCCGCTCGTATTCGGTCATAGTCACGAAGTGGATATCGAGGTATTTCGGCCGCTCGAAGTTCTGAAAGCCCGGGAGCGCGAACGCCTTCGTGATCTCTCTTGCGCGGTCTTCGCGATAATTGAAAAACACGATGGAATCCTTTTCCCGTATGAGGCCGATCGGCATGTCGTTCTCACAGACGATTCCAGCCTCGACGTACTCGTCGGTGACCCCTTTGGCGTAGGACTGCTCGAGGTAGAGGGAGACGTCCGTGATCTTCTCACCCGTTCCTTCCGTCATCATTCGATACGCCTTCTCGACCCGGTCCCAGTTGTTGTTGCGATCCATCGCCCAGTTCCGGCCGATGACGGAAGCGATCCGACCCGTACCGAGCAGGCGCATCCGCTTTTCCAGCTCACGGACCTGGGCCGTACCGTCCGTCGGTGAAGAGTCCCGTCCGTCGGTGAAGACGTGGACGAAAACGTCCGTCAGTCCCTCGTCCGATGCCGATTTGAGGATAGCGTCGAGGTGGTCCTTGTTCGAATGGACGGATCCAGAACTTAAAAGACCCATTATATGGAGTCTCCCGCCGTGTTCCTTGGCGTTTTGCATCGCCGAAAGCAATTCCGGGTTCCGATAGAAACTGCCGTCCTGAATGGACAGCGCGATGCGGGGAAGGTTCTGATAGATGACGCGGCCCGCACCGATGGTCATATGGCCGACTTCGCTGTTTCCGACGACACCCCACGGAAGACCCACGGAGATTCCGGAGGCCTGAAGGGTGGTCATGGGATAAAAGCGGTTGAGTTTCTCGATGGTGGGGAGTTTCGCCTCCCGGAGGGGATTCCCCTGGGTGACATTGCTCATTCCCCATCCGTCGAGCACGACGAGCACGAACGGTCTGTACACAATATTGTTTTTAGTTTTTCCTTTCAGGGGGCCAATGTCCGTAGTATACCATCGTCCGTTCCGCTTTGACAAAAGGCCTTTCCTCGGCTATGATGAAACCGCATCTAACCATTTGTATCCCCTCCTCTCGCGGTAGTGAAACGGAAGTTTATGGAAGGAACAGGATTTTCTCACTTTTCGGCAATCAAAGCCGTTCCCGGGCGTTTTCGGGAGCCTCTTTCTTCGAGTCTTCTCTTGGGGTCGGTCTGATTTTTTCGGCGCGGTCCCACGCTATCTCCCGGGGAGTATGACTCCCATATGTCGATACTCTCGTTCGTGATCGGAGCCGTAGCGCTCGTGATCGGTTTGATAGCGGGCTATTACGCCCGCCAGTCGATGGCCAAAGGCCGTCTTTCCACCGCCGAGGGCCAGGCTGAAAAAATGATGAAAGAGGCGGAAAAGAAAGCCGCCGACATCACGCTCGACGCCAAGAACAAGGCGGTCGGGATTCTTGACGAGGCGAAGAAGGAATCGCAGCTGAAGGAGGAAGAATTCCGGGAGCAGAAGCGGCGTGTCGAAAAGCGCGAGGAACAGCTTGAGAAACGACTGGAGGATACGGATCGCGAGAAGCAGTCGCTGCTCAAGAAGGCGGACGAGATCCGCGCGATTCAGGCGGAAACCGAGCGGCTTCGCAGCGAGGAATTGAAACGGCTTGAGAAAATAGCGGGACTTTCGAAGGAAGACGCCTCGAAGGAAGTGTTCCGCATCGTCGAGGAGGAGAGTCGGGATGCGGTCGCGGCCAGGATTGCGAAGCTGGAGAAGGAGGGGTCCGATCAGGTCGAGGAGCGCGCGCTGAATCTCATGGCGACCGTCATTCAGAAATACTCGCGTTCTCACGTCTCGGAATTCACGACGACGACCGTCACGATCCCATCCGATGACATCAAGGGAAAGATAATCGGCAAGGAGGGACGGAATATCCGTGCGCTCGAGAAGGAGACCGGGGTGGAACTCATCGTGGATGATACTCCGGAGTCGGTGGTCATTTCCGGATTTGATCCGGTCAGGCGCGAGGTCGCCCGGGTCGCTCTTGAAAAACTTATCGCGGACGGCCGTATCCATCCTGCCCGCATCGAGGAGACCGTGGAGGAAGCACGCCGTGATATCGATCAGAAGATCAAGGAGGCGGGAGAGGCGGCCGCGTATGAGGCCGGCGTCGCTGGACTTCACCCGAAACTGCTCTATATCCTCGGGAGACTGCGGTTCCGCTACAGCTACAAACAGAACGTCCTCTTGCACTCTCTCGAAGTCTCCTATATCGCCGGCGCTCTGGCGGCCGAACTCGGCGCGAACGTCGCCGTGGCGAAAAAGGCCGGCCTTTTGCACGATATCGGCAAGGCGGTGGATCATGAGATCGAGGGAACACACGTGAATATAGGCATCAGGATCCTCGAGAAGTTCAATGTCCAAAAGGAGGTCATCGATGCGATGAAAAGCCATCATGACGAGTATCCGCAGACGACGGTCGAGGCGTCCATCGTGACGGCGGCGGATATCATTTCCGCAGGCCGACCGGGTGCCCGCAAGGAAACGGCGGAGAAATATCTGAAGCGGCTCGAAGAGCTCGAGGCACTCATCAACTCGTT
The DNA here is from genome assembly GCA_903854995.1 of Candidatus Moraniibacteriota bacterium. Taxonomy (GTDB): domain Bacteria; phylum Patescibacteriota; class Minisyncoccia; order Moranbacterales; family UBA1568; genus JAAXTX01. The sequence continues at coordinate 9,322 of CAINXS010000027.1, forward strand.
CCCGGCCGTGGAGAAGTCGTATGCCATCCAGGCGGGACGGGAAGTCCGTGTGTTCGTGAATCCGGGGAAGACGGACGACCTCGGCGCGTCGAAGCTCGCGCGGGAGATTGCCGATCGTATTCAGGATGAACTCAAGTATCCGGGAGAAATCCGGGTCGTGGTCATGCGCGAGACCCGGGCGATCGAGTTTGCGAGATAGGGCGTGCGGAGTCGGACCATTGACAGGCTTGCCGTGATTTGCTTTTTTTCAGCGAAAAGTTAGAATGGAACGTGGAGGTAATCCATACTCAGTTCCCGACCTCGGGCCGGGACGCGATCCTAGAAAGGCAGGTGAACACGATGGCAAACGTAAACAAGGACGCGCTCGTCGCCTCAATCGTAGCGAAAATCGATCTCTCGAAGAAGGACGTCGAAGCGGTCATCGAGACGATGGTTGATGAGATCACCAACGCGCTCCGCAAGGGCGACAAGGTCACCATCACCGGATTCGGTACGTTCCGTGTTTCAAACCGCGCGGCGCGCGAGGGTATCAACCCGCAGACCAAGGCCAAGATAACCATCCCGGCCATGACCGTTCCGAAATTCACCGCCGGAAAGACGCTTAAGGAAGCGGTCAAGTAGTCTCACTTCAGGAGAATCGGCCGGAGGATGTTCCGATGGCCGGTTCTGTCGGAAGAATACAAAAGATAGGGCAGTATCCCGTCCGCGAGGGCGGGATGTTGCTTTTTTCAAGGGGAATCCGTAGACTGGATAAACGGTCGTTAGCCGTTCACGGTTTGGTTTCGCTCATAAATCGGGGCATAGTATAGTGGTAGTACGCCTGCCTTGGGAGTAGGTAGTCTCGGTTCGTCCGGCATGCGCCGGACGCCCCGCGAATGCCGGGGCGATTCCATGCTCGCGGTGAATGAGCTTAGTATGGCGAAAGTTTTGCCTGATCGCGTAACGTTTTATTTATCGGGGCATAGTATAGTGGTAGTACGCCTGCCTTGGGAGTAGGTAGTCTCGGTTCGATTCCGAGTGCCCCGACAGCCGGCAGAGACTGAAATAATGAATATTGAAAAAGGATATGGATTTTTTCCCGATTACACTGCTTCGGACGGAAGAAGTCGCCGATCGTACGCAGGCGTTCTTCTTTTCAAAGCCCGACGGGTTCACGTTCTTGGCTGGGCAGTACGCGATGTTGCGGATACCGGCGGATCGTCTGGTGGAGCAGGACGTCCGTTCCGGAATGCGTCCTCTTTCGATAGCGTCGGCTCCGAGCGAGGCAGAGCTCGCGTTCGTCATGCGCGAGGGAATGACGGGATTCAAGAAGACGATGTGGGATCTGAAAATCGGGGAAGAAATCTCGGTCAGCAGTCCGCTCGGGAACGCGACCATACCGGAGGGAGATGTGCGTCCGATAGCTATCCTTTCAGGCGGCGTCGGTATGGCGCCGGCTCGTTCCATGCTGCTCGAGGCGGTTTCAAGGAATGATGCAAGGAAATTCGTATTGTTTTCTTCGAATCGGTTCATGAAGGATATTCCTTTCCAGGGCCTGCTGAAGACAATCAAGCTTCCTGATTTTACCTATGTTTTCACGCTTTCCGCCGAGAGTGCTCCGGCGACCTTGGCTGGGGAGGAGCGGGGGCGGATTTCTGCCGAAATGATAGAGAGATACTTGCCAGAATGGCGTGAAGCGCTTTATTATGTGATAGGTGCGCCGGGTTTTGCCGATGCGATGAAGGCGTTGCTTCTCGGTATCGGTATCGCGCCTGAGAATATCCATATCGATCCGTTCGCCGGACTGACATCCGGGCCGCAGGCGGTAGAAGTTGCAAAAACCTCCTAGGACCACGGGGCCCCAAGGACAAGCGGGTGTCGTATAGTGGCTTATTATGCGACCCTTCCAAGGTCGAGAGGTGGGTTCGATTCCCATCACCCGCTCACAAGCAAGCAAAAAGGACTCATATGAGTCCTTTTTGCTTGCTTGTGGTCATGGGAATCGAACGGGCAGAAACGAGGCGCGAGCGGAGGCGAGCGAACCGAGTGTCGGTGAATGCGACCAGATAGGAAGCATTCAACGCTGCCCTGGGCAACGAGACGCCAGCAGGCGTCGAGGACGAAGTTTTCAGTACCCATCACCCGCTCAGCACGCACGAAAGGGGCCCCGGAAGGATTCTCTTTCGTCTGTTTTAGGTACGGGAGGTCGCCATTTGGCGCGTAAGTCGACCCTCCCTTTGCCTCGGGAATCGTGCTATACTGTCCTTCGTGATTAAGAGATGCCTATGAACAAACTTTTTCTCGGTCTCGGATTCCTCGCGTTCGTCCTGGTGGTATGGTTTCTGATCGGGATGCCTGGGAAGAACAAACTCTTTCCGGACCAGTCGAAGGGCAATGGGGCGCCGATCGAGGTGAAGACGGATGGGCAGGCTGCCAGATCAGTCGGCGCGGCATCGGGAAACGTCGCGGGTACGGGAAACCCGGATGTCGGACAGGAAAATGCCGTTCCAGCGGGGAAATCCGGAGGGAGTCAGGAGAAAAAGATATCAACCGATAATGCGACCACTATGACCGACGAACTGAAAATCGAGAAAACAGGCGAAGGGACGGGAGATCGGGTAACGAAGAAGGGCGATACGATTTCCGTTCACTACACCGGAACACTGACGGATGGAACGAAATTTGATTCGAGTGTCGATCGCGGGACGCCGTTCTCATTCACGGTCGGAGGAGGTCAAGTCATCGCCGGATGGGATCAGGGTCTCCTGGATATGAAAGTCGGCGAGAAGCGGAGACTGACCATCCCGGCGTCCCTGGGGTATGGGGCTCGTGGTGCCGGAAACGTCATTCCCCCGAATGCGACGCTCATCTTCGATGTGGAACTGATATCGATCAAGTAGGATCATCATGTCCCGTAACCGGCCTGGAATATTCCGGGCCGGTTTTCATTTCATATGATAAGCGGTCGCCCGTTCACTGCTCCCCGATGCGGGTCCCATGATATACTGAAATCGTAACGAACCGTAATTCCTATCGATGCGCCGCGGATTCTTCTTTTTTTACGCCGTCCTGGTACATATGTTCGCCGTCGTGGGAGTCGTCCTGGTCGGCGGTTTTTTTGCGGTCAGATTCCACCTGACGGACGTAAAGGGTATGATCGATCCGAAAACGGCGGAGTACGACAAGGCCGTTCTCGGTATCGAAACCGAGAAGTCCGCATCCGCTTCCGATCCCGCGGATACGGATTCCGGCTCGTCCGGTGAGCTTGATCGAAAATTAGCCGATCTGTCCCGCGCACGACGGGTTCGGGCGGAAAATATCTGCTCGATTGCCGTCGTCGGTCGCTATGCGCCCGTGAACGCGAAAGGGATCGCCTCGGTCATGACCTCGACCGGGTCGGACGTGCTCGTGGCGAAGATGCTACTTGCTGCGAAACTCCGACTCGAGGGAGGCGGTCATAGGGACCCCTTTCAAGAATGCCGGACGGCGTCCGTATCAACCATGGATGAGTCGGCTCTCAACTCGGCTTTCGATTCCGCTTCCGGAGCGAATCTTTTTCCGTGGATGAACGATGAGGAGTGGGCCGCAATCCGCTCCGCCATCGTGAAGGATAAGGACTCGATCGAACGGGCGGCGACTGTTTCCGGGGTGGAACCGCGGCTTCTGGTCTCGTGTGCGATCGTGGAGCAGGTCAGATTGTTTCATTCGCAGCGCGAGCTGTTCAAGAAGGTGTTCGAGCCCCTGAAAATACTCGGAAACGCGAACAAGATCTCGCTCGGAGTGATGGGCGTCAAGGAGGCGACGGCGATAGCGACCGAGGAGCATCTCGCGGACCGTTCGTCGCCGTATTACCTGGGAGCAGGACTTGAACATGTCCTGGATTACCCTCGTGGGGCGGATGTCGCGACAGTACGGTATAAGCGGCTGACAGAGGATGGGGACCATTACTACTCGTACCTCTACGGAGGACTGTATCTCCGGCAGATGCTCTCGCAATGGGAACATGTCGGATACGATATCAAATACCGACCGGAGATAGCGACGACGCTCTTCAATGTAGGCTTCCCGCAATCGAAGCCGAATGCGGACCCGAAAGTCGGTGGAAGCGGTATCAGGGTCGGTGATGCCGAGTATAGTTTCGGTTCGCTTGGGTACGAGTTCTATTATTCCGGCGAGCTTCTTGACGCGTTCCCGTATGTGACAAACGCAGATAACAGATAACAGGGAACAGAAGAGCGGATTCAGATGCTGAAAAAAGGAAAAGTCGCCGAGAAAAAAACCACCCTGCTCCGTACGGTGCGGGGTGGTTTTTTGATATGTATAACCGAAAGACTGGCTAGGCGCACGGGATATTCTCCTTGTTGAATCGGGCGAGGATATCGTCGTGGGACAGCTCGCCGATTTTTCCGTCAGTTCGGCTTTCGAGAGTGATGGTTCGATTCGCGACTTCCGCATCGCCGAGCACGATGTAGTACGGGATCTTTTCGACCTTGGCGTTTCGGATGCGCTTTCCGAGGGATTCGTTTTCCGAGTGCAACTCGACCCGTATTCCGGATTTCCTGAGCAGGTTCGCGACTTCCGTAGCGTATTCCTGATGCGATTCACCGATCGGAAGCACGTGCACCTGGACCGGTGCGAGCCAGAAGGGGAACGCGCCGGCATAGTGTTCGATCATGATGCCCATGAACCGTTCGAGCGAGCCGGAAATGGCGCGATGGATGACGACCGGGCGTTCAGAGGTCCCTTCCTCGTTCGTGAACGAAAGATCGAACCGTTCGGGAAGGTTGAAGTCGCATTGAATGGTGGCGAGCTGCCATTCCCGGCCGATGGCGTCCTTGAAAATGAAGTCGAGTTTCGGCCCGTAGAAGGCGGCCTCGCCCTCGACCCGACGATAGTTGAGATCGTTTTTCTTGGCGGCTTCCTCAAGTGCGCCCTCGGCCGCGTCCCATGCCTCATCTCTGCCGAGGTATTTCTCCCTGTCTTCGCCGCGGACGGAAAGCGAGACCCAGTATCCGTCCATGAGACCGAAAACCGTGTAGAATTCACGGATTATCGAAACGATGGTCGAGACCTCCTCCCGGATCTGCGAGACGCGGCAGAAAAGATGACCGTCGTCTTGGGTGATGGCTCTGACACGGGTGAGTCCTCCGAGCTGGCCGGACTTTTCGTCGCGATAGACGGTAGCGGGTTCGAAATAGCGGACGGGCATGTCGCGATACGAAAACCGGTTGTCCGCGAAGATCTGCATGTGATGCGGGCAATTCATCGGCTTCATGATGAACTTCTCGTCCTTGCCCGAGACGCGGAACAGCTCGTCGCCGAACTTGGCGGCGTGTCCGGAAGTGATATAGAGTTCTTCCTTGGCGATGTGCGGGGTCCAGACGCGCGAGTACCCCTTGTCCTCGTGCAGCTTCCAGAGGAGATCCTCGATCTTTTGTCTGATGACCATGCCCTTAGGCTGCATGAGCGGGAGTCCGGCGCCGACGAGCGGGGAAACGGTGAACAGGTTCAGCTCCTTTCCAAGTTTTCGGTGGTCGCGTTTTTTCGCTTCCTCGAGCAGGGCGAGGTGCGCGACGAGAGCCGACTTATTTTCGAAGGCGTAGCCCGATATGCGGACCAACATCGGATTCTCCTCGTTTCCGCGCCAGTATGCGCCCGCAAGGCCCTTAAGCGAGAAAGAGAGTAAATCGATGTCGCCGGTCGCTCCGACGTGCGGTCCGGCGCAGAGGTCGACGAAGTCGCCTGTTTCGAAGACGGTGATTTCCTCGCCGCGGGATTCCGCTTCGCTGATGATCTCGAGCTTGAACGGGTTGTTCCTGAACAGATCGCGTGCTTCATCCGGGGAGAGCGTCCTTTTGACGAAGGGGAGGTTCTTTTTTACGATTGCACGCATGTCATCGACGATAGACTTGAAGTCTTCGGGTGAGACGCCCTTACCCTCGGAGAACAGGATGTCGTAAAAGAAGCCGTCATCGGTCGCCGGACCGGTCCCGAGGACCGCCTCCGGGTCCCGCTTCAGTATGGCCATCGCGAGAACGTGGGCGAGGGAATGGCGGACGGTTTCGAGGTTGTGGATCATAGGGAAAGAATCAAGAATAATGGATCATGAATGAAACCAGGAAACGCCGTATGGCTCCGATAATCCGAGCCTAGCACTCATTGTCGGAAGTATCAACCGGCCCGACGGACACTTTCCGACGGGCCGGAATTGATGGGGCGCCTGGAATTGTCGGTCATTTTTTTTCTTCCGTCGTCTGGAACGAGAAACGGAGATCTTTGGTCAGGTCGGCGGTCTGGGTATATTCCTTGTCTTTCGTCTTCACGGTAACCTTGACGGGAATGGTTCCGGTTCCGGATTGTTTCTGGATGAGGAGCTCGTAGTTGTCGGCGGTGACCGTCGAGGGGAGGGTGTAGCTGATTCCTGTCGGCAGGGCGGTCCCGATCAACGTGTCCACTTTGTACCCGAAGACGGTCTTGTTCCAATCGGTCGATTCGGCAGATGAGACACCTCCGGTTTTCACACGTGATCCTTCGACATACGTCGAACCTTTCGGGGCGATCACCCGTGCGTAGGTGTGGTAATCGCTCGTCCGCCAATCTCCGTGGGTCGCGGTATGGTTATACGTATAGGTCGCCGTCGCGGTCGGTTTCTCGGTCGTGAAATCCACGACATAGTCGAGGGAGCGCCTGATGTAAAAATCGCTCTTGAGCGCGCCGACGTTGGCGTCCACGATCATGAGATAATCCTTGGTCCAGTCCTTTTGGACCTCGCCGTCCCAATGGACCGCCTCAACCTGTCGTTGAAGTCCCGCATCTTTGAAGTACAGTTGGACATTCTTGTTGCGAAGCTCCTCGAGCCCGAGGTCGGAGAGTTTCTTGATGTCGCCGATCCCGGAAATGTTGTTGACAATCTCGGCCGCGAGCTTCTTCATGACATTTTTTCGGGCCTGCTTGAGCTCGGCTGGAACGTCGTCTCCGAGGTAGGCTTTCTCGACGTCTTCCTCGAGTTCGATGGCGGCGTTTTCGCTCGAATAGGTTCCGAAGCCCGGAATCGCTATAGGTCCGGTGATCTTGAGCACGTGGTTCAGGACGTCGGCGTTCACGGCGATGGCCCCCTCGAATTTCTCGTAGCCGCCTGCGAGCCGGTAGAAGTATTCGGCCTTGGCGACGTTTTCCGGGAAGCTCGGGCTCCAGTTCGAGTCGCGGAACTTCCACTTCTTTATCTGCATGTAGCGGGTGAGGGGGTAGGGCGGGGTGATTTTCGCCGTTATCCGCTGATCGAGCAGGTTCGCATCCTCGACCGTGAAAGAAGAAATCTTTCCGTCCTTCACTTTGAGCACGCCGTATTGACCGAGAAAACCGCCGCCAGGTCGGAGTTCGTAGTTGTTCTGCAGGAGAACGAGAATCGTATGCGTCTGCCCGTCCGTTTTCGTGAATGCGGCGACGAGGCTGTTGACCGTTTCGATCTCTTTCTTCGTGTCGGCCGCTATCGGGAGAAGATTCGTGACTTTCGAGAAGACCGAGAGGCCTCCTACGGCGAATTCCTGCCTATGGCTTTTCGCGAACGAATACAGAAAAAATCCTCCAATGACCACGAGGACGGCGGCGACAATCGCGATTACGCGTCCGCGCGTGAAAAACGGATTCATGTATTTTTTCGAAATCGATATTATGGTGACAAGTATATCATGCAAAAATGTGTTTGGAAAGGCGCTGTTCGGCCTTATTCCGGGTATCTCCGCCCTTTACAATACGTATTCTCGTGCTACAATGTTGCAGTCACGGTCGCTCACGAGCGACGTGATGAATGAGTGGGGCAAGTCGCTACGCGATATATGTGGGCATAGCCTCGCCAAACGGTGGTACGGTGGGCATTGCCACGTCGGAGCAGTGACAGGGCGGGCTTGCCACGCCGAAGCAATGTCGAATGGCGGGCATAGCCTCGACGAAGCTTTTTGGTAGCACCGAGCTCACAGCAGGAATTGGCTGGTATAGTAGTTGGTAGTACACTAGCTTCCCTCGGCACGTCGCTCGCGAGCGACGTTGCCAAGCTAGGGACACGGGTTCGCCCCGGCATTCGCGGGGCGTCCGGCGTATGCCGGACGATTCCCAGATGCTTCAATAAGGCGGGTATAGTACAATGGTAGTACACTAGCTTCCCAAGCTAGGGACACGGGTTCGATTCCCGTTACCCGCTCATAGGAAACCAAAAGAAGCCCATCTGGACTTCTTTTGGTTTCCTATGAGTGTCTATACTGTGCCGCTCGAACCTATTTCATCCGCAACAGCTGAAGAAACCACACTAAGGAAGCCAGTCCCGCCACTGTGACCCGCCAAGGCGGGTTCGCTCCATCCCAGAAAAACTGCCTTCGCATTCCGGATTTTGCGCGCGCCCGAATTTTTCTTTCAAAAAGGAAAAGTCAGTTTTTCTGGTCTGCTCTGCTCTTTGGAGCAGAGTGGCGGGGCTGTCTGCTTATTTTTTTATCTTACCACAATATCTAAAGTTTAGATATTTACTTTTCGTATATATGCTGGTAGTATATGGACAAAACAATACGGACAAAAGAATACGCTCGGTTTATTGAGAAACTGCGCAAAGCACGGCTTGAGGCTGGCCTGAAGCAGATCGAAGTCGCCAAGAAGCTCAAGCGTCCGCAATCCTATATCTCCCGAGTAGAATCCGGGGAGTATCGTCTTGATATTCTTGAGGTGAAGCGTTTTGCGAAAGTCTATGGGAAAAGCGTGGATTATTTTGTGAAGTAGCGTCATTTCTATGAAAAACCTCTCCAACAAAGTAATCAGATTCAAAGGGGAAATCAGATCGCTACTGATGTTATTGATGATAGTCGGCGTTCTCGTCTATTTTTTCCTTGAAACGAACATCTACTTTTTGGGAGGCATAGTTCTTGCAGGATTGTTGTATGTCAGGCTACTTCAAGCGCAACAGATCGGGAATAGTCTTCAAGTATCGGAACATCAATTTCCGGAAATTTTCTCGATAGCAAAGGAATGCGCGGGAATTCTCGGTGTGAAACGGGTTCCGCGCGTGTTCATAACGCAGGATCCGACAATGAACGCTTACACGATGGGCTTTATTAGTCCGTACGCGCTCGTTCTCAACTCCGGATTGGTGGAAAATCTGAATTTTGATGAGCTCCGTGTCGTTATCGGACATGAGATGGGGCATGTGAAATTCAAACATTCAATGATTCTTTCTCTTATCGCGCCGATAGGAAAAAACTTTGCGTTTTCCGATCTTCTATTTGGATTCTGGGGAAGAAAGACGGAATACACCTGTGATCGTTGTGCTTTGATTTGCGCGAAAGATGATAGAACTGTTTTGAGAACGTTGATAAAGATAGCGGCTGGTGCGAAAATAGGGCAGGGAGTGGATTTGGATAAACTGGTTTTGCAGTTGCAGGATGCGAAAGCGCACCGCATCGACAGATTAGGCGAGTTGCTTGTCAGCCATCCCTATATCATGAAACGGATTTGGGAGATTATTAAATTTTCGTACCAATATAATCCAAAGCCCTGCAAGCATTGTGGAAACATAAGTACAAAAGAGGCTCAATTTTGTTTTAGTTGTGGTAATCAAGTTGCTTTATGAGCAATATATTTTGTCAGAAATGCGGGAACAGCCTATCGGGCAAGGCCTTGATTTGTCCAAAGTGTGGGTTTGAAAATGTAGTTGCGAGTAGGGGGAAAAGGCTTGTAGTGTGGATCATGCTCGCTTTATAGTCCCGCTCCGGGTTGGGTCAAAACCCTCGCCTTCAGGCGAAGGCTTCAGCATGGTATTCTGGTCTCATGACCAAAGGATACCGGACATCTTCGCATAGCGTTTTCCGTATCGAGATCCATATCGTCTGGATCA
>CAINXS010000028.1 GCA_903854995.1 Candidatus Moraniibacteriota bacterium
AGATCGGTTAATGGTTCGGCTTAGACACCTTCCATTGAACCGGTCTTTTGTTTTGTATACAACGCTAGGATAAGTTACAGTATCGTTCGAGATATAATACAATTATACCTTATATAAGCCATAAAAGATAAACAGCCTCCGGGAGGGGCTGTTTACTATTCTTTGCCGGGGTTTGTCGCGGTTATTCCTTTTGTCTCGATTTTGCCGCAAATATTGCCGCGATCCCATAGCATAAACGTAACCTTTCCCTTCCCGGAGAGTGTCTTTGAGGTTGCTGCCTCGATGATACCGCCTGGGCGGTGTTGTATTGTCATCCTATGTCGGCTGATGACAAGCCTTTCCCGAATCTGCGCTATGATCCGGAAAACGGTCGAACGCGAATGCCGAAAAATCTTCCTGTGAGGGAATGAACGTCGGCATTGCGTAAAAGGTACAATGTGTGGAATCCCGGAACGGACGACGCGACGTTTCCGCATGTCGAGCGTTCGGGACTCCCGACGTCGTTTTGAACGACTGACCACGGGCCGGTGGCCGTAAATGCCTTTGTGGCGGAATGAAGGAGGCTAAATCCTTCATTGAAAGCATGTTAGTCTCGCTCCGGAGGCCTGTCAACCAACTTCTCTGAAAAAAAGAAGAGCCAAGATTTCTTGGCGCAAGGGAATCGGCGCGACGAGTCGGGAGAACACCGGCATGAACGATCATGCGGGCGTTCTCTCCGTAAACCGTCGAATCCGGAGTGTTGGTGTCCGACGGACCTCAAGGAACGGTGGGATGAGATAGCGGCACAAGACAGTATGGTATCGTCCGACTCCGTTGTCAATGCGATATCCGACGGTATCGATGCAAGAAAAAAGGCCCGGCTTCTTTTCTTTTGCCGACGATGTGTCGGGGAAGCGGACTTTGAAATATGGCTCAGCGAGCCATGAATATGCTACCGAACGGCCGATACGATCGCCCCAAAGCTATGACATTCGTGGGCAAATGGGTTCACGGGAACCCGACCCCGGTGAGGCGCGTATCGTATAACGACCGTCTCGTCGGCCGTTCGGCGTAAAAAGGAACGAAGTCATTTCAAGATAATCGTACAAAGATACCGGCGTCACGTCCGGTCTTTCTGGTTGACTCATGACGGAGCCTCCCATAGACTGGCAGAGTCCGATGGAATGATGAATGCAAGGCGATCATGGAATACCGGGATCTTGAGAAATACGACTATCGGCTTCCCGAGGAGTTGATACGGAAGTGCGGCGTCGAACCGCGTGATTCGGCGCGCCTGTTCGTCTATGACACCGGGACCGATATGGTCTTTCATGATACGTTCGCGAATCTCGCTTCATACCTGCCGGAACGCGCGACGCTCGTTCTCAACGAGACGCGCGTCGTTCCGGCAAGACTCATGTTGTCCAAGGAAACCGGCGGAAAGATCGAAGCGTTCGTCTTGGCGAACGAGATGCGCGACGCGGAGGCGTTACAAGGCGGGCCGCCATTTCGAGAGGGGACGGAAACATTGATTCCGATACTGGTCGATCGGAAGTGTGTGCCCGGAATGAAACTCCTGTTTCCAGACGGCAGTCATTTTTCGGTCGTTTCGCAGGAAGAAAACCGATTTTTCGTGAGTCTTCATTCTGGAAAATCACTTTCGGATCTGCTGGATGCGTACGGCGAAACGCCGATTCCTCATTACCTCGAGGATACGGGCGCAACACGCGACGAGCAGGCGCTTCGAAGACGGTATCAGACCGTCTTTGCCCGTTCGGGAGCGTCGGTGGCCGCCCCGACCGCGTCGCTGCACTTTACCAATCAGGTGCTCGGAACGCTTGCCGGCAAAGGGATCGAAACCGTACGCGTCGGATTGGATGTCGGTCTGGGGACTTTTGCATCGCTCCGACCCGAGAACTTCGTATCGGAGACGCTTCATCGGGAACACATCCGCGTTTCGGAAGCGGCCGCGGAACGGTTGACCCAGGCGAAGGCCGAAGGTCGCGGCGTGGTAGCCGTCGGCACTACCGCGCTTCGGACATTGGAATCCGTAATTGTCCCGAAGACGGAAACCGATACCATCGAGTTCCTCCCGTATTCGGGCGATACCGATATATTCGTCTTTCCGCCACACCGGTTCCGATCCGCCGATATGTTGGTCACCAATTTCCATCTGCCGAAGTCCTCGCTCATGCTGCTCGTCGAGGCGTTCCTTCTGGATAAAGGGGCGAAACGGACCCTCGTATCGCTCTACGAGGAAGCGATCCGGGAAGGCTATGCGTTCTACTCGTTCGGCGATTCCATGCTGATCCGCTGATTTTCGTGATAAGATTCATCTGTCGCGGGTACGGATTCGGATCGATACGAACACGAAACAAAATGTCTCCCCGAACGTTCAGATTTCTCTCATTTCTCGCGGCCGTCTTGGCCGGACTCATACCGGCGTTTTTTTTCGTGTTCGGCACGATGCACGTATTCGGAACCGTTCGGGCCGACGCGGTGGGTGACGGGCCGAAGACGCCGCAGGACGCGTTCGTCATCGGATTTTCCGAACCGATCGTCGGTGACGGTCTCGATGGAAAGGTATCGATATTTCCGGAAAAACCGTTTCGGATGCTGTGGAACGATGAACGCACGAACGTATCGATCGTTCCGGACGGCCGGTGGGACTCCGACTTGCAATACCGGGTCACGATCGATCGGGCGAAATCCGGTATCGCGAAGATCGTCCCGACTTCCTCGTTCTCTTTCCGGGTCCCGGATTACCCGGCCGTGATCTCCGTAACGCCGGGAGACGGAACTTCCGATGTCGTGCTGGATATCGAGGATCCGATCGTCGTCCGATTCGACCGGTCCGTGAAGGATTTCTACGTGGACTTCCGGATATCGCCGCGAGTCGAGGTCGCGTACGAGAACGATTCCGACAAGACGGAATTCAGGATCTTGCCGAAGGGGGATGTCCGACCGGGAACGGAATATACGGTTTCCGTTCTGGCCAAATGGCGCGGCGAGTCCGACGGCGCCTATAAGGAGCTGGGGAGGGCATCGTTCACGACGCTCCCGGAAAAACCGGCGGAGTGGGCGAAAGATATCGCCGGTCGGGTATCGCAGGCGAAGCGGTTCACCCATCCCTTAAAACCCGCCGGAAAGTATATCGATATCAATCTGGAGAGCCAGGTCATGATCCTGTTCCAGGACGGTGTTTCGCTCGATGCGTATCCGATCTCGTCCGGGAAGCGCGGCATGGAGACGCCGAAAGGGGAGTTCGCGATCAGGAACAAGGCGGACCGTCCATGGTCGAAGGCCTACGGTCTCTACATGCCGAACTGGATGGCGCTCGTTCAGGACGGCAAGTTCGGCATACACGAACTTCCGGAATGGCCGGGAGGATACAAGGAGGGTGCGAATCATCTCGGCGTTCCCGTCTCGCACGGGTGTGTCCGTCTCGGTGTCGGTCCGGCAAAGCGCGTATTCGACTGGGCCGAAATGGGCACACCGGTGATCATACGGTGATGACTCGCCCATCGTATCGCGATACGGGCTAGTTACCCTGACACGCTCGTGCAAGCACGTCGCGATCGATGATATACTGGACGTGTGAGAAACGGATAAACCGAACATATGCGAAGAGGAGGAATCATCGTGACGCTCTTACTGCTCGGGTTCTCGCAGGCGGCCATCGTCCGCGCCGTCGACGCGCCTTCGTTCATGTCGGACATCCGAACCGGAGCCGATTTATCGCGGCTGACCGAGGACCAGCTTGCCCGATTGGAAGAATATGTGGTTCGCAAGACGGACGAGGTGCGTCGGTCCGGCAGCGGAGGCGGCGAAGACGTATCCAGCTGTTCGGAATTCGTTCCGATCGGTTCGGTGTCGGCCGACATTGCCGCGACAACGGATCCGGTATCGCCGGGCCAGGCCGTCCGTTTCGAAGGCGTCGTCCGGAACCGTAACGGATATCCGATCGACGATGTCTCCGTATCGGTACGGATATTCCGGGAGGATGCGGGAGGAGCTGCCGATTCCGTGAAGTCCGTTTCCGTCTTCGTCGACGAGCAGGTCGTGAAGCGCGGACTCGAGATACCTGCCGCAGGCGAACTTCCCATATCGTTCGAGTGGGTCGTTCCGGATGGGACCCAGGGCGGAGCATACGGGATGGCGCTATCCGTCCTGTCCGCCGACAGGCCCATTGTCGCCGGTTCGATGCCGGATATCCCGGCCGCGCTTTCCCGGATTCCCTTTACGGTTTCGGGCGGACATGTCGGAACGGTCGAATTCGATCCGGGTTCGGTCACGGTAAGCGGTAGGAGCCCGTCGTCGGCGGGGAAAAATCTGTTAGGGTTCGATCGGAGCGAGGTCGTCGATGTGACCGCGACGCTCACCAACCGTTCGGAGGAAGCCCGGGACGTGACGGTTACCTGGGAACTATCCGACAGTGCGGCGGGTCGCATATCGGCTACGACGGAGAGTAGATCGGAGACGTTCAGGATTCCTTCCGGAGAGTCGAAACGCCTTTCCTATGTCGCGAATCCGGAGTTATCGAAAGGGAGTCTGACCCGTCTGAGAGCCGTCGCGCGGACGGATGGGCCCGGTTCGGTACTCAGCGTAGGATTCGTCCGCAGCGGATTCGATCATGTTCACATCGGAACGGCGGGCATGGTCGGCCGATCCGTCGGAAAGGCGGAAATGTTCGCCTGTGTCAGCGCCGATCGTACGCCGGTCGTCAACGATACCGGTGTCGTCATGACGATCGTCGATGACGCGGGAAACGTCATCGCGAAACACGGCTACGACGGGCCGATCGTCGGAACATCCATGGCGATCAGGAATCCGTTCGATCTGCCCGATTCATCAGTCACATCATTTCATATGAGCGTATCTCTCGAACGGAACGGAGTCCTTGTCGACACCCGGGAGGCGGAGTATGATTGCGCCGATTTCTCGCCGACGCCGTGCGGGGCCGGGACGGATGCCGTCGCCGCCGATCCGACCGACTCCGATCGGACCGAAGACGGCCGACGCGGTTATGCGGTCATTCTGGCAATCGCATCCGGAATCGCCGCCATCGCGGCCGGTTCGTTCGTATGGCTGAGACGACGGCGTATCGGTGCTGCCGTATTCGGAATACTGATGATCGGTTCACTGATATCCACACACGAAGCGACGGCAATGGAACAGACGACGTGGACGAGCGGCATCATCGGTGGGGCTCCTTTCTATAAGTCGGGGTCGTCGTGGTATAGCGGAGTGAACGGAATCTCGGCATCCATCACCTATGGCTCGTCCCTGAAGGACAAGACGACCGGGGCGGATATCGCGAACGGTTCATCGGTACCGGTCGGGACGGTGCTCCGCTTCGTGCCGAAACCGTTCGAGAACGGCGATATACTGTGGACCGGAAACAAGTTCCGTCTGGGCCTGCCACTGATGATCTATCTCGATTCCGTTCTTTACGGCTACTGGTCTCCGGCATCCGCGATGCCCTCCGGAGCGTGCGATTTCAACAACGTCGCGGGAGTCAACATACTGCCGGCCATCATAAGCGGAACGCTGTTCCCGGTCACCATGCTATATTTCGTGCCGCTGTCGATCCAACCGCCGGCGGTTTCGGTCGAAAGCGTCGGAACGGCCGATCTTTCCTGTTCCGGATTGGACTGTACGATACTGAGTCCCGGCGACGTATCGGCGAAAGTCGTCTTCTCATCCACGAGCGGTCTTTTCTATTATCGCTGGGCGGAATTGTTGACCGGACTGCTCGGTCTGTGCAACGGATCCGGCAGTCCCATGCGCGAGTCCGGCGCATCCGTTGATTTCGCGTTCGCCGTACCGAGGAGGGAGATCCGATACGACCTGACCGCGACGCCGGTCCCGACCCTTCGTCTCTGCGTCAATGGCACGGAGCGATCGAATGTTCCCATCCTCTATCCGAACGATACGCTTTCGCTGAAGACGTATTTCGATGCCGGCTCCGGCTGCGCCGGGAACGAGGTCACCGCTCAGACGACATTCGTCGGAACGAACGCTCCGGGCGATGCCGTATCCGTGTCCGGTTCGAATCCGGCCGGTTCCGTTCCGGGCGACGCGATACGGACGGCATCCGGCAACTATCCGGTGGCGGGCGCTTCCGCGACCGGCCAACAGACCGCGACCGAACGGATTACGGCGACGTATCCCGGACAGCCGACGAAGAACCTCGACGTGACCGTATGGGAAGTATGCACTCTCGACTGTTCCGACTCCGGATCGGTCTGCAGGGGGCAGACGTACCCGAAGCAGGATTCATGCGATATCAACCACTCCGACGGTTGCACCGGAACGCGTGAATGCAACGCGAACTGGATAGAAGTCGTTCCGGGGTTTTAGCGACACATCCTGTCGACGTCGTTCGCGCGGCGCCGGCAGTCGACAGTTGCGCATTCCGTGATATACTTGCATCATAAGCGGTAACACAAACACATGAAAGGGACATCGGTCATGCTCCGCGGGGCTTTCCCCCTGCTGGCTTTCGTATCATTGCTCATGACCGCCGGCATCGGGGCGGCCGTCGCGGCCGAGCCGGAGACGGATGCGGTCGTTCTGGCGGACGTGAACGTGTTCGACGTCAAGGCGGAGCAGAAAACGCCCGGCGCCGTGGACGTGACCTTCGATATCGCCAACTATGGTGACACGCAGAACAACGTCGTGACGAGACTGGATCTGATCAAGGTGGAAGGCTCGTCTCGGATCACGATCGATTCTTTCGTCGAGAAGACACCGTTTCAGGTGGAAAAAGGAAAGACGGTCCCGAAGACGATCCGATACGTGGCGCCGGAGTTCGCCAGCGGCGATTTCCAGCTTCTGGTCAGCCTCGTCAACGTGAGCGGCATGACCTATGCCATCGGAAACGCGGGAACGATCACGTTGAGCGGATCCGGCCAGTACGCGCTGCTTCAATCGGACAAGTGCTATCTTTCGGTAGAAGGCGAGGCGGGAGACGTGAAGTATCCGCTTTCATTGGGCGTGGACATCGATACCGCGGAGACCCTTCTCGGCCATTGCGCGGTAAAAAATCTTGCCGATCATGACCTGAACGCGAAACTCGCGTTCGATACCTCGTGGAGGTCCGCTGCCGGAAAATCCGTAGAAACGGCACCCGTCGAAAATGCGGATGTGAATATCGCGGCCGGCGCGACGAAGGAGATAACCTTCAGGATACCGACGACCACGGTGGCGCAGGCGTACAACGTCGTCGTTTCCTTGGTCGATGAAAAAGGTGCAAAGGCGTCGAACGATGTCATCGCGCACTATGTCGTGCGCGGAGTCAGCGCGACGATCCAGCAGGCACAGTATTCGATCGATGCCTCCGCCGCAACGGTATCCTTCGACTGGACTCCTTCCGCCGACTCGCATTTTCAGGCTCGGAAACGGAGCTTCGATACGAACACTTATTATGCGCAGGTCAACGGGGAACTGAACGGCGCGGTTTGCGCCACGTCGGACAAGCTCGCAGTCGACGCCGCGAACCCGAAGCACGAGATCGTGAAGCTGCCTTTGACCGGCGCATGCACGAACCCGACGCTCAGGCTCACGCTGACCGATGCATCCGGAACGGTCCTCGACGAGCGGATCATGAACGAATCGGCGCAGGGCGGGGTGGCCGCGCGGACGAATCTCGTTTCCTCGGTGCTCAGCGGACCGTCGTCGATCCTCGTCGCGGCACTGAAGATTTTCGGTGCGTTGACCGTACTCCTGATCGTCCTGATCATGGCGTGGAAGTTCCGAAGGAAAAGCCTGCTCTTCATCTTCTTCGCATCGGCGCTGTTCATCGGCGGGTCTTCCGCTCACGCGATGACGTGGGGGCACACGTACTGCGGTATTCCCGGTGACTGCGTGACGCTGACGATGACGAGCAATCTCAACAAATCCACCTATCTGCCAGGAGAGAACATCGTTCTCAATTACTCGCTCGTCGACTCTCTCTGCATAGACGGTACGTTCTTCCCGGCGTCGATCATGTTCCGGGTATTCGGAAGCACCTCGTATGACAGCACCGATCAGAACGCGGACGGATCGGCCGAGCTCGGAGACGGCATGCAGGGCGTACCGCTCGTGATGACGGTTCCTATTCCCGCCAACCAGGCACCCGGAAATTATACCGCCCGGGTGTGCGGAAGGATCCTATTCGAGCACAGTCATCTCGCGAACAGTGCGGCCTGGAAGGACTCCTATCAGTGCGTCAACATGCCCTTCACCGTCGCCTCTCCGAACGTGAACGGCGGATGGTCGCCATGGAGCACGACCTGCAGCGCCACGTGCGGGGGCGGCGTGCTGACGCGCACCTGCACCAACCCGGCGCCGTCGGGTACCGGCACCCCGTGCGTCGGGGAATCCACCCAGGTCTGCAATACCGATCCCTGCCCGGAGCTCGAAGTCTGCGAAAAGATCGGTACGGAATGGTTCCATCGGGCGAACGGGGCGAATCTGAACACGACGCGGGGATCCGCCGTTTCGCTGAAAGCGTTCTATGATACCAGCATCGGCGACTGTGCCGGCACGGAAGTGACGAACGACCAGAACGTGACATGGACGGAACTGTCCGATCCGAGCAACGCCTTCACGGTCACGAAGGGCGGCGTGACTACGGCCAACCTGACCGGCGTGAACGTCGGCGACGGAAGCATGCGGGTTTCCGCGAACGGCCAGTCGGTCAATCTCGGACTCGTCGGATTCTGCGAAGCGACGGTCGCCTGTTCGGACAAGGAGTCTCAGACCTGCAAGGATCAGGACTTCACCGTCACGGACCCCGTCTGCGGAACGACGTTCCACTGCAAGGGAACACGCGTCTGCGACATGAACATCCGCGAAGTGACTCCGGGATTCTAGGGAAAGTACCGGTCACATCGATCCGAAGTCCGCAGGACCGGCCCATGGGAATGGGCCGGTCGTCGGTTTTGTAATGATACCATTTCTAAGAAACCAGCTCCCTCTGTCTCCGCGAGGATTTACGTCTTCGGAAATCCGTGGCGGTCCAGATCTGTACTATAAATCCTGGATTGCCACGCCCGAATACGGGCTCGCAAAGACAGCTGCATAGGGAATGTATGTATGATAAGGCTTGTAAAAAGGGAAAAAAGAACGATCGATGCTGGATAAATTTTCGTGTATATGATATATTCTCGTAAGAGCGCCGGACTGCTGCCGGCCTTTTTCGTAGGCAACGCAGGCATTGAGCGATGCATAAACAGCGATATCTTGACCGAATATGAATCAGGTGATCATCATGGCGGGTGGGAAAGGGACGCGGATGAACATGACCGATATTCCGAAGACGATGATTCCCGTCGCCGGGAAGCCGATCGTCGAATATATCGTCGAGGCGGCGGAACGCGCGATACCCGAGTCGAAGCCGATCGTCATCATCGGGTTTCAGGGACACAAGATCAGGGAACAGCTCGACGGCCGCGTGACCTGTGTCGAGCAGGCGGAGCAGCTCGGTACCGGACACGCCGTGGCCTGTGCCGCACCGCTCCTGCGGGACCGGTCTGACATATCGCACATCGTTGTCATCGCCGGCGACCAGCCGCTCATATCCGAAGCGACGATCCGGAGCATCATCGCGCATCATGAAGGACGAGGTGAGACCATCACCCTCGGCACGGTCGTCGCCCCGGATTTTTCGGGAATCCACGAACACCTGCTTCACTATGGCCGCATCGTCCGTACGCGGGACGGTATCGTCGAGCGGATCGTGGAATACAAGGATGCGACCGAGGAGGAGCGTGCCATACGCGAGGTGAACACGAGCGTCTACTGTTTCGAGGCTGCCTGGCTGTGGGAGCATATCGACCGACTCGGAAGCGACAACGCCTCGAAGGAGTTCTACATTACGGACCTCATCGCCATGGCGATGGCGGAAGGGAAGAACATCTGCGCCATCCCGTTGCCAGACCCGCTCGAGGGGCTGAACGTGAATACGCCCGAGCAGTTGCAGGCGATCGAGGAGATTTTCGTGAAGCGCGCATAGGGCGATTCACGATGAGGCGAACGTTTTGAGGGGCGGAGGAATCCGCCCCTTGTATATTTATCCGTTTTGTCGTATAACCAAGATAATCATGAGTTTCGCCTTGCTCATTTAAATCCGGATGGTGTCACATGAAAAACCCAAACGTTGAATACGAAGATTCATTTTCATTGTTGAAAATTTTCCTCATCTATCTGCTTGCCTACGCTGCTTTGATAGGATTATTCGTCCTGTGCGCGAATAATCCCGCACTGGGAGCAGCGGTCGCCATCGTAGCCATCGTAATCGGTACAAGGATCATCGATTACAACGTCAGGAAAAAGACAGGGTCACCACCTACCAGCTGACGACGCAAAGTCGTCCAATATCGGGGGAGCCGCAAAGGTTTCCCCGATAGTTTTTTCTATACGGATGGTTGGTGTCTTTACATTTCAACAATCTGAAATATCTCATATTTCGTCAACGGACGCGGAACAATGGATCGGGCGTCCATCAGGTTTCCCCCTTTGGAAAAAGGGGCGGTGTCCGGATTTCCCCCTTTGGAAAAGGGGGACGTCCCATCTCCGGATGGGACAGGGGGATTTTC
>CAINXS010000029.1 GCA_903854995.1 Candidatus Moraniibacteriota bacterium
ACGCGCGCGTGTCCGAGATTCAGACTTTGATCGATAGGACCGAAAGCGACTATGATCGGACCAAGCTTCAGAAGCGGGTAGCGAAGCTGTCCGGCGGCGTGGCGGTCATCCGTGTCGGCGCACCGACCGAGACCGAGCTCACCTATATGAAGCACAAGATGGAAGATGCGGTCGCGGCCACCAAGGCGGCCATCGAGGAAGGAATCGTCGCCGGTGGCGGGACCGCGCTGGCCAAGGCTGCGGCCGTCGTCAATATGGCGCATGCCAAGACCGAGGAGGGGTACGAGTTCCGTGCCGGATATCAGACGCTTCTTCGCGCGCTGTCTGAGCCGCTGCGCCAGATTGCAGCGAATGCGGGCGAGGAGGATCCGGCGGTCGTGCTCAACAAGGTGACCGAAGGCAAGGGAACGAACTATGGATACGATGCGGCCGAGAACCGCTATGTCGACGACATGGTGAAGGCCGGAATCATCGATCCGCTGAAGGTGACGCGCACCGCGCTCGAAAGTGCCGTATCGGTTGCCGCATTGCTTCTGACCACGGAGGCGGCAGTTGTCGACCTTCCGGAGGAGAAGAGGTCCGCCATGCCTGATATGTCCGGCATGGGTGGGATGATGTAGGCCCCGGCGAATTGGACTGGCTTCAAAAGACCTCCCGAGTGGGGGGTCTTTTCCGTATGTTAGGCGTCCCGTGCGGACTCGGATGTTCTGAGGAATGCGACTATTTCGACGCTGGGTCGGATCGCCGTTTCCGAGATGGACGGCATGAATTCGGCTGGAACATTCCACCTACGCGTGCCAGTACCGCATCGTATGGATACCCCGCTACCGGGGCAAAGTCCTTGCCGACGTCTACAGTAAACAGGAGCTCAAGCGGATATTCAAGTTCATCTGCGAATGGAAGGGATTCACGATCGTCGCCTGGCACATCGGCGACGACCATATCCGCCTCTACCTCATCATCCCTCCCAAATACTCCGTCTCCTACTCCATCCAGGTCCTCAAGTCAAAATCGGCCAACTGGCTCAAAAAGAAGACGAAACGCTTCCCACAAGGCAACCTGTGGGCGAGAGGGTGCTTCGTCTCCACCATCGGCATCAACGAACAGGTCATTATCAACTATATCAAGAACCAAGACCACAAGCGCGTAGATATCGAGAACATGGAACCGTTTTAGTCGGCGTTAGCCGACAAGATAGAAACCGCCGGCGGATGAGCTGGTGGTTTTCATTGGTACGCACATTCCTGGGTCTTGACACCGGTATTATTTTACTCGATTTCGTGATATGATGTCTCGTGTAATGGCAATAAAAAAACATATGCGTCGTTTGTTCATATCTTTTTTCGTCGGTATCTTGTCGTTGGCGCCTTCATTCTCTTTCGCTCAGCCGTCTCCTCACGTGGCTGTCCTTGCCGACGTGAACCTTTCCAATGCTTCCATCGTCAGCAACGATGGGAAGGTTCTCGTCGTCGGTGTCGATATCGAGAATCGGTCCTCCTCGACACAGCCCGATATTCGATACGGGATACAGCTTGTACGACCAGCAGAAGGGAAACGGGAAATCGCTGACAGTTTTATCGCGCAGGAGACAGTCGTGCTTTCAGGTAACCAGTCGGTCCACAAGGAATTTTCCTACTCGATTCCGCCCTCCCTCTCAGGTGACTTCGGTGTCTGGATTATCGCCCGCACGACGGGCGGACTTATGCTCGGTCTCAACGATGCCGGAAAGGTGACTTTTTCCGCTTCCGGTGATCGCGTGACGGTCGTTCCGGGATCCTGTCATCTCGTCGTCTCGGGAGACGAAAAGACCTATACGCTCTCCCAGGGGGTTGACGTTTCCACGGATGAGACCCTTTCCATTGTCTGCAGCGTGAAGAATGAAAGCGGAACAGCGCTTTCTCTCATCCCTTATTTCGATACGTTCCGTCGGAACATCTATGGGGACAGGGTCGATGTAAACTATCCGGTTCCGACCGGGACCCTTTTGGCACAGGGCGAGACGAAGGAGCTCTCAATCGATATCCCGAAAGCTTCCGATCCTCAGGCCTATGACGTCTCCGTCGTCCTGAAGAAGGCGTCTGACAGGACTTCCGTCGCTCCCGGAATCGTCGTACACTATGTCTTGCGCGGTGAGAGCGCCACGATTCAAAACGTCTCTTTCGATAAGTCTTCCTATCTCAAGGGGGATTTGGTCAACGCGACCGTCTTCGTTACTCCCTCGGCCGACAACTTCCCCGGCTCCCGTGCGGGACGGGGGACTGATGCGGTTCTTTCCGTGAAGTTTTCGGTGACTGACAGAGGAGGAAATATCTGTGTCGAACAGCAGATGAAGACGCTCGAAAAAGGTGCATCTCAATTGCTTTTCTCCGCCCCTGCCATCATCGGCTGCGACTCGCCGACTGCCGCGATTGTCGTGAACGGTTCCGATGGGAGAACCCTTGATTTCCGAGGAGCGGGTAAGGATGAGTCACAGACCCCGAAAGGGGTGCCTGTTCCCGAAAGGATGGGGTTTTCTTCTGTCAGGACCATGATTGTTGTGATCGTCGCGATTCTCTTTATCGTAAGCCTCGGTCTCATTATCTGGAGACGGTTCGGAAAAAAGGACGGTATTTCCAAAGTGTTCGTCATCGCGTTCATCCTGTCTGGTTCGATGTTCTTCAGTAAGGGGGTGGAAGCCAAAACATGGGCCGTTTACGCGGAAGATATTGATACCGGGGAATATTTCGAGGCTGCTGATTTTACCGTCAATACGAATAAGACGACCTACGCTCCCGGTGAAACGATCCAACTGTACGGGTCTGCCGAATATCTCCACTGTTCGAATGGATATGGCGGATATGTCCTTTGGGCGAGCTTGATCGGAAATAGTGATGTCGGACTCGGAGAGAACGATCTCGGTTATTCGGGATGGGACGATGGTGAGCATGATATTTATTGGTTGTCGGATATGGTTGGCGGGACTCTTCGGGCGCCGAGCGTTCCCGGGGAATATAATATTCGCATCCATGGGTATTTCGAGATGGATGGGGATACCGGGTATGATGCGGTGACGATTCGCATCACCGTCGCTGCTCCCATCAATGCCTCTTGCGGCACCGCCAACGGTGTCGCCGTCTCTTCCGCCCCCTCGACTAATCTCTGTTCCGTCGGAACAGCCTTTCCTGTCACCGGGACCGGTCCCTGGTCCTGGACCTGTACCGGATTAAACGGTGGAACGGATGCCTCCTGCTCCGCTCCGAAGGCGCCCACCCTCCGCCTCTGCCAGAACGGCATCTACTATGCCAGGGGAGGGGAAACCGGCATTCCGGTCGCCCTCAACCAGGGAGACGAACGGAACCT
>CAINXS010000030.1 GCA_903854995.1 Candidatus Moraniibacteriota bacterium
CCGTTCTTCCACTCCTCGTATGCCGCTTTTCGCATATACGGGAGGAGTCTGGTATTCTTGTGCATACAAGAGATCGGTTAATGGTTCGGCTTAGACACCTTCCATTGAACCGGTCTTTTGTTTTGTATACAACGCTAGGATAAGTTACACTTTCGTATAAATATGGTCTTCGAGACGTCCGGATCTGCTCGGCAACCCGTTCTCGCCGCATATATTGCGACGCCGGATGGAAAAGACTCTTATGTGGCCTCCTCCACAATGACCGCGTAGCCATCGACGATTTCCAACTTCCGAATCCCGTCGACATGCATGTCTTCGACACTCCACCGGTTCTTGGCTCGATTCTTGGCATCCGCCTCACTCACAGCCACCACGAACTCGAGCCGATGCGCTTCCATCAGGTCGCCGTTATCGGACTTTCCACCCAATAGCACCGCATAGACGTGTTTTTTCGGATCCATAGGCTTTGGATTAATCCGCCACATTCAGAAGCTTCAGCAGTTCTTCGTGCACCGACCCGTTCGTCGCGACGATAGTGTCGGATTTCGGAGAAATATAGGCACCGCTCATATCCGTCACGATACCGCCGGCCTCGCGCAAGATGAGTATTCCGGCCGCATTGTCCCAGTAGTTGCAATCTATCTTGTAATAAGCGTCGATTTCCCCGATCGCGATCCGTGCGAGGTGCAGGGCGGAACTGCCGAATATCCGCACATGACGCACGTTGGCGCAGACCTTCTCCAATAGCCGGAAGTTTCTGATCCGATTCGTGATGTTCGACGTATTATCGGTGGCAAGCAACGTATTCACGAGATTCCGTTCATCGGAAACCCGGATGATTGCTCCGTTCACCGTCGCTCCTTTTCCTTTTTCCGCGACGAAAAGCCTGTCGGAAACCGGCTCATACACGAGCGCGAAAACAAGCTCGTCGTTTCGTGATACGGCGATGGAAACGCTGAACTCGGTTATTCCGCGGGAAAAATTTATCGTCCCGTCCAACGGGTCCACGATCCACTTGTATTCGGATTCCTTCCCGTTTTCCCCCGCCTCCTCGGACAGGATCGCGTGATCCGGAAACGCGTCTTTGATGCGTCCCAAAATGATCGCCTCCGACTTCAGGTCGGCTTCCGCGACGATATCATGCGCGTTCTTCATCTCATACCGCTTCATCCGATCTGCGAAGAGCTCCTTCAAGATCGCTCCCGCCTCCTTCGCGGCATCCGTCGCAACCGCAATGATCTGTTCCATAGGCGTGTAATGATATTATCCCGAAACGATGATACGTATATGCAAACCCTGTCATTTGAGCAAAGACCATAACAGATCGAACTTCAGCCGTTCGCTATCCGCGATGTCCGCACTTTCGATGACAACAGTAACAAGCTCCCTTTTCGTACTTGTGATCACTACCCTGTTCCCATATATGAGCATCCCCGTCTTAATCGGGTACCCTTCAGGGAAATACCGTATTTCTCGCCGCTCAGCCGAATGATCACGCTCGCGTACCGCCTTGCTCGTATCGCTCGTATAGAGACAGCGGATCGATATATTTTTTTTCAATCGTTCGGGGACATAATGGTTCACGTCATAGTCCGCGTATACCTTGTGCGCTTCCATGATCGATCCGACGTGACGTAAAACGGCGTTTCTCTCCTGCAGCGAAGCTTCAAGGGCGGTCATATACCCCTCTTCCCCATGATAGTACGTCACTTTCGGATCCTCCCCATTCTTCTTTGAAAGTGCCGCAAGCTCCGGCAAAATCGACTGCAGGTCCTCCAACTGTTTCTTCGTTTTGGAAACCAACATTTCCGGTCGCGTCGCCACGAATCGAAGGCCGGTCTTCATCTTGAAGCTCCCCATGAGACCCTTTCTTTCAAGGGACTGGAATATCAGATAGGCGGTGCTTCTTTTCAAACCGGCCTCTTTCGCAAGTTCGGACATCCCGGAATCGCCAAGGTTGAGCGCTGACAAGTACAAAGATGCCTCCTTCTCATCCAGTCCGTATCCTTCCAATATATTCCTGATTTCCTGAATATTCATATTCCGTAATGTTGTTGTCAGCATTTCTGACGCCATTATATCATGGAGTCTAATCGCTGTAAACACCCATATAATAGCCGTTTTCTTGCTATTATCAGGGTGGCGTCGAATCATGAGACGACATGATTATGGACGTCGCTAATGATTCAGGATATACTTTCCCGTTACTTAACATTCCATAACCGTTTCATAACCAACCTATAAGGAGCCAACATGAACGACCTCAGAAACAAACGGGTACTCGTTACCGGCGTCGGAATCAAACCGATCAGACGCATCTTCCATGATATCGTAACCGGAGAAGCCTCACATACGCCCGTAATCGACGGGGAAACGGAACATAAGGCAAACATCGGTGCCGCAATCGCACTCGAATGTGCAAAGGCAGGTGCTGTCGTTCACATGGTTTCACATTCGGAAGATAAGCTTCAGATCGTACAGAGATGGATTCGGCGTGAGATACCCGGATCAGTGATCAAGTATTCAGTCGTCAACCTCGGCGATCAGTCAGGCCTCGAACATCTTGCGAAAGACATTCCGGATGATCTGCCCCTCTATTGGATCCAGTCGCTCGGACTCGGCGCGGGAACAGTCGAGATCAAGGACGACAATCCGTATATCCCGATAGAAGAGATCCCGTCCGAGCTCATCGATGCCGAGTTCTCCGTCACGAAAAGCACGATCGGCCTACTCCAGGCACTGCTACCACGCTTTCGAGAACAGGAAGAGACGAGGATCTGCATTATTTCTTCCATGTCCGCGATCCGTTCCATGGTTCCGGCAAGCATACATCACGCGGCTAAAGGAGCGCTCGACCGATTTACGAATGCCGCGATGCTTGAATTCGAACCGAGAGGAATCTTCGTTACCACTGTCCGTCCGGGAGCCATCGACACTGGACTGTATGATTCAGACGCGGTTCAAAGATCGGTGAAAACGATGTGTAAAGGATATGGGAGAGAGGACACCCGATACGCCCCACCATCATCAGTCGCGGAGGCGGTTGTGCTTGCGCTGACCAGCGAGGCGCACATCACGTCGCTCAACCTTGTAGCGCGAGGGCAATTCCCCCACGAGGGTTCGTAACGGACAAAGCCGGGAGCGACGTCGCTTCCGGCTTTTCATATTTCACCGATACGGATCATCGGATGAAGTGAAACCCTAATTCCCGATCTTCGCATTCGGATCTCCGGAAGAAGCTTCCCAGCGAGCGATCATCGGATCGGACAGGTCGGGCGGCGTATCGCCGAGTGGATCATCCTTATTCACGTAGTACAGGATGCAGTGTTCCGGATCCTTGAAGGACATTCGCACGCTTGAAGCGGATTTCTTCGACGCTTTCTTTTCGGAAATCTTTTTGCCGCTATGGATATCGAAATACTCGACGGCACCGTCGGTCCGTATTCCGGTAAGGAGCGGCTTTTCCGATTCCACCTTCGTATACGGCGTGAAGGTCTCGACCGGCGTCCCTTCCGTAACCGCGACCATGAATTCATGCCACAGCGGGGCCGCGGCATAGATACCGTCCGAGCCGGCCTTCATCGGCGCATTATCGTTGTTTCCGACCCAGACACCGACGGCGATCGAAGGCGTATAGCCGACCGTCCACGCATCATGAAAATCCTGCGTCGTCCCGGTCTTCGCCGCGACCGGACGATCTTTGAGTGCCAGCGGCCCATGCGAACCGAACACGGGCGCGCGGGCCGAATCGTCGGACATGATGGAAGCGATCTTCCGGGCGACTTCGGGGTCGAGAACGGATGTCGGGCGAGGCACGTCGGCATCGATCCGATTTCCTGCCCCATCGACGATACGGACGATACCGTGCGTTTGTGCGCGGACACCTTCTTGCGAGAACACTCCGAATGCCGAAACCATATCGAGCAGCTTCACTTCTCCCCCGCCGAGTACTAACGCCAACCCATAACGGCTCGGGTCATTGAGTGTCGTTATGCCCAGGCGATGCGCCATATCGATGGTGTTCTGAATGCCCGCGAGATAGAGCGTCTCCACCGCCGGAATATTGAGCGACTGAGCCAGGGACTCCCGCATGGAAAGCGTCCCACGGAATTGGCCGTCATAATTCTGCGGAACATAGCTCTTCCCCGTCCCATCCGCCCCGAAATCGATCTGCTTGTCGGTCAGGAGCGTTTCTGGCTGAAATCCTTTCTCGAACGCCGTTGCATATACGATCGGTTTGAAGGAACTACCCGGCTGCCGGAGACTGGTCGCGACATTGACTTCTCCATCTGCGGCAGTATCAAAGAAATCCCTGCTACCCACCATAGCCAGGATTTCTCCCCTCTTGGGATCGATCGCGGTCAGCGCCCCGTTGGAAGCGTCGTACTTGGCATTTTTTGCCACGCCCTCACGCACCACTTTCTCCGCCAGTTGTTGCTTTTCCCAGTCAAGCGTCGTATATATGCTCCACCCGCCCTGTTCCAATACCTCGCGGCCATACTGCTTCTCAAGCTGGTCAAGCACGAAGAAAACGAAATGCGGCGCCTGAATCTTCTGTGAAAACGGGACGATTTTCGAGACCGTATCGACGAGGAGCGCCTGTTTCTTCGCCTCATCGGTTATATATCCGAACTGTGCCATGCGACGGATGACGTTGTCCCTCTGGCTGATCATATCGGATCGTTTCGCGACATACGGCGAGTACAGGCTCGGTGCCTTCGTCAGGGACGCAAGCAATGCCGCCTCGTCGGTCGTAAGATCCTTCGCCGGTTTCCCGAAATACGTCTCGGCGGCCGTCTCGATACCGTACGTATTCGCACCGTACGGGACGCGGTTAAGATACATGTCGAGAATTTCATCCTTCGAGAACGTCCGCTCGATTTTTATGGCCATGACCGATTCCAACAGTTTTCGCTTGAACGTACGCTCCCGACTGAAGAACGCGTTCCGCGCCAACTGTTGCGTAATGGTCGACCCACCCTGCTCGATTTTCCCGGCCCGGACGTTCACCACGATCGCCCGCACCATTCCACCGAAATCGACACCGTGATGCGAGTAGAACCCGCTGTCTTCCGACGCTATCGTCGCCTTCCGCATCACGTCGGGAATCTGATTGCTCGTCACCACTTTCCGATTCTCCTCGCCATACAGACTATAAAGGAGGTGCGTCCCGGTCCGATCATACAGTCGCGACGTCTGTGCCAAGGAAAGGTTCGGGAGCGTGGAGGCATCCGGTGTTCCGAAAAGATAAATGCCAAGGAACACGAGTATTTCCCCAATGAACGAAAAAATAACCACGATAGCGGCTCCGGCAATCAAGCGGCGGACCAAACGCGCGGTCCTTTCAGAATTGAATCCCCTCATTGTCTTATGGACAAAAGGGATGGACTTTGAAAGTATACTCCGATTCCATTCATGTCGCAAAAAACCGTAATGAAGGGGAAAGAACGGATCACTCGTATCGCAAGGCTTCGAGTGCATGGGTACGACTTGCGCGACGCGCCGGCATAAGCCCCGTCGCGATCCCGAGAAACGCGACGAAACCGAATATCGCCAGCATGAAATAGCCTGGGATAGAAATGAATTCGATGGTGTCGGTGCCCTTCCGGACGGCGAGTATGTTAAAAGCCACGTTCACGCCCTTCGCAACGCCAAACCCTCCGAGGAATCCGCTCAAGCCACCAATAAAACTGATGATTGCGGCTTCAAAAATGAACATCTTGAAGATATCCCCACGCTTCGCGCCGAGCGCCTTTAAGATACCGACTTCTTTCGTCCGTTGGAGAAGGGAGACCGAAAGCGTGTTCAGCATCCCCATTGCGGAAATGGACATAATGATCGTCCCAAAAACCACCAAGACGATCTTGATTATGAGGAAGAAACTATTGATGTCACCGACAATATCACCGACATTCTCGGTTACAAATCCGAGGTTCTCGATTTCCATCCGGATATTCGAAACATCCGAGAGCGCATTCGCCTTGATCTTTCCCTGTTGCGCTAAATCGACGCCGAATGCCCGGCTCAACAGGCCATACGGGAAATAAATGATTGATTTGTCCCGATTATCGTATACGCCGGCGATTTCGACCGCGTTTCCAGAACGGACCGTGTCGCCTTTCACCTCGGAATTCGTCTCTCCGGAAAGGACGATATCATACCCTATCATCTGCCCGACGATCGAGGCGGGGTCGTCGAAACCGAGCAGTTCCGACAGACGGGATGATACGACAACCCTCGATGAATCATCGCCAAAGTCGGATTCGCCCGCGACCATCTTAAGCGGACTCATCTCCGAATAGTCCCGATCAATTCCGTATATCGCGCCATCGGTTTGCGAATCTTCCATGAAAAATTTTCCTCCCGTATTTATGGAGCGGCCGATCCGATCGACCCCGGGAACCTCCCGGATTCGGCCTATGGTCGCCCCGTCAAGCGAAACGAAATTGTCCAGATTGGAATTGGTGACATCGATGATATCGGGTGGGTTGTCCTTCGTAACTTCGCGGACCACCATCTCCTGGAACCCAAAGCCGAGCGATATGAGAAAAGTAATGATGCCGATTCCGACACCGACGCCGCCGATCGTCATGATCGACCGAAATTTGTTTATCATCAGATTCCGGTACCCTATGAGCAACACTGAAGAAAGTCTCATCTTCTGGACGGGACCTTCTTCTGGAGCGTCTTTTGAAATACCCCGCTTATACAAATTCCGATTCATGCCGATGTTCCGTTATCATAACCTCTTATCGAGATCTTTTCATTGTCTATCTCCAGAAACTCACTTTCAAGCCGTTCAACGCTATTCATGTTTGTTTCATCAGATATGATCACCCCATCACGCATCCGGATGATTCTGGAACCGTACTTGTACTGTTCCACATTGTGAGTGACCATGAGCACCGTTATCCCGAACTTATCACTGATATCGTTCAAGAGTTGAAGTATTTCCTCACCGGCCTTGAAATCAAGGTTTCCTGTCGGCTCATCGGCGATAATAAACTTCGGATCAAGCATAAGCGAGCGTGCCACAGCGATACGTTGCTGCTGTCCTCCGGAGAGATCATACGGACGATAGTCCGCCCACTTCTCCATCCCGACCAGCTCGATCAGTTTCGCCGCGCGCGGAATCGACTCACTAAAACCTTTTCCACCTATGATAGCCGGTATCGCGATATTCTCGATGACGGACAACGACTTGATCCAGAAACTCTGTTGCGGAATGAATCCGATGCTCTGATTGCGAAAATCAGCCCGCCAATCCTTCGAGTACGACCAGATATCCTTGCCATCAATGAACACTTTCCCCTCCGAGGGCTGTTCAAGGCCATAAATGATGTGCAGAAGAGTTGATTTTCCACAACCGGACGCGCCGACAAGCAACGCGAAGTCCCCCCTGCGGATCTTCAGGCTCACACCTGAAAGCACTGGGACATGGTTCTCGCCTACGCAAAAACTCTTCTTTACGTTCTCTACGAGAATGGCTACTTCTTCTTTTTTGCTTATTGCTTCCATAGACTTCCTATCCAACCGAAACGACTCGCGATGGTCCCTGAAATGACTTCGGCAGCGGTTTTTTTCGCCTGCTCGACCACGACCGAAACAACTGCGGATGTCGTGACGTTTCCAGCGGTATCGGTCACCTTCGCCTGATAACTGTATACCTGCCCGATTTCTGCGGGTATGGTAATAAGATGATAGGTATTGATCGGGTCCTCAGCCGTCGACTGCTCGAGGTTCGATGCTGCCACTCCTTTGGCATAATTTATCCTCACGGTCGTCGGCTCATTCGTCTCTATCTTAACATATATGTTCGCCTGTGAGTTCAAGCCACGACCGATCGTCTTTCCTACTGCGCGGTTCGTCTGGATTTCCGGCGGGCGCGAGTCCGAACGTGTCGTAATCTTCTGATCACTCTGATCGAGCGAGATTCCGTT
Source organism: Candidatus Moraniibacteriota bacterium (assembly GCA_903854995.1). Lineage (GTDB taxonomy): Bacteria > Patescibacteriota > Minisyncoccia > Moranbacterales > UBA1568 > JAAXTX01. Next base: position 7,941 of record CAINXS010000030.1, read on the forward strand.
TCCGTCCGTTCCGGAGACGGAAAGAACATATTCCTTCGCCGGTTCAAGTCCCTGAAGTTCCGCCCTATGTTCGGTCACCAGATCCGTCGTGAGATAGGTATGCGGCGTTTCGGTGCCATACCTGAAGGATACGAGCGTCGTCGTCGGAACGTTCGTGACATATTCCACGACCACGGTCGGCAAATCGACATTGTCCTGATTTTCCACGCGTATGTCGCTCGCGACCGGCTTTACCGGAGTCGAAAACTTGTACTGGTCCGAAGAGAACACGTTCAAATCCAAGTCCGTGCATTCGGCCTGCGCCTGATATGAAGTTTCAGGGGAAAGTCCCGTGATCTTTTGCGCGTGATTAGTCGAACCGCCCGATTCTTTGATCGTTCCAGAATATCCTCCCGCACCGTAATTCAACGTACACGTCGCACTCGTATTCGTCGTCCAGAGAACATACGCGCTCTCGAGCGTGATATCGGAAACCGCGAAGTCGGAAACGGTCGGAGGAGGGAGTGTTTCAAACGTAGAGATATCCGACATGCCGATATTACCGTCCGGATCGATAAATTTCACACGATAGAAATATTTCGTATCCGCCGTCAGACCGGTCAATTCGACGGTATGATCGGTGACGGAATCGACCTGTCCGTTGGTCTTGCCAAGCGAAATGGACTCGCCATACTCGATAAAACTGCTCGCTACGCGATTCGTCGCCCAATTGAACCTCGCCTCGAACGACTGCACGGTGAATTTCGGCTCACCGACAAGCACCGGAGGACGCGTATACCGCCCGGTCGGCGTAAGTGAGACGATCGAGGAGGCGATCGAATAATTGTTCGTACGGTCTTTTCCCTTCACGTAATAAGAATACGACCTGCTCGAAAGCCCCGTATCGACGTACGCGGAACCGGTCGTCATCGCCACTTCGCTGAAATCAGTCCCGTCAAGCGAACGATAGATCGCGTACCCCGCAAAATTTCCCGTGTCGATACCACCAGGAACGCTCCACTTTATCGCGACACTGTATTCCTGGCTCTCGCGATCGGACGTATCGAATGCCTGGACGTTGACCGGAACCGGCGGAGCCGTCGTATCGGCTTCGAACGTGACGGAAGAGTAGAGATTGTAATCGATATTGCCCGCCTCGTCCATAGCCAACACATAGAAGGTGTTTGGGCCTTTCTGAGTCGCGAACGGACCGGGTCCTACGAACGTATTCATCGTCTCAACCGTATTATGGGCCGTAGGGAGCGCGTTGATGGAATAGAAGTACTTCAATTTGGAAGCATCACCGACAAAAGACTCCGGCATACTCCATGAAAACGAGAACGAGTTGGTCGATGAGGATGCCGGATTGACCACGAGATCCCGCGGGGGCGTCGGGGCACTGGCGCTATAATAGTAGTCCTGCATAATAGCGGTCGAAACGTTTCCCGCGTTATCGACGACACGCAATGTCAACGAATTTTTTCCCGACTGGTAGGCTCCGGTAACGTGATCGGCGTTTGGAATCGTCAGGGATACGGTCGACGGATCAACGATATCGTACCAGACTCCGACGGCATCTCCGCCGGTGCGATATTGGTACTTGGCGATACCCGCATTGGCATCGGCGGCATCCACCATCCAAAGAAACGAATAACTGTCGATCGACGAGTACCCGGCCGGCGTCACGGAAATATCACTTGGCGGGGTCGGCGGGGTCGCGTCATACTTGTATACGAAAGCGTTAAACGCTTCGGCGGGCATCATTTCGGCCCGATCGACGGCCTTTATTCGGAGATAGTACGTTTCACCTGTCACAAGGGACGATGCCGTAAAATTCGGATTCGACCGGAACACCCCCTTCGCAAACGGATCCGCGTCCGCCTCAGTCCCGAAATAGACCCAGTATCCGAGAACACCGGACCCGCCGTCGTTGTCAACGGAGCCTCCCTCGGCATTCTCTGCCGGCCACTCGAAATACGGAGCGCTTCCGGCACGCCACACGTCAGTCGTTATCGGCAAGGATTTTCCCGAATCCGAATAGGAAGAAACGACAGTCGGATTCGTCGGAGCATCGATATCCTGATAGTATCGCACATTCCACTCGGAAACGCTCGGTGAAAATATCCCGTCCGTCGAGGAAAGCGTGAGGCGAACCTGAAGATATCTGGCCTTGGACGAGACGATTCCGAAATCGTGACGGGTCCCATATGTCCGTTCATCCGTTGCCGCGACCCATTCCGACCAGGACTCACCGTCATCCGAACTCCTTGTTTCCGCGACGACGAATGTATTCTCCGGCTGATCATACGTCACCGAAAGATCGGCCCAACCGTAGACGGAAAGCAAATCGACCGGATCAGACACATAGACGCCGTGGCTGACAAAACCGATCGCCGCCGAGGGATCACTCTTGACATACGAATACAATCCATCGGAAATCGAATTCGTTCCGGTTCCCACTACGGTCCAAATCCTATGGCCGGCATACATACCCGCGCCGCCGCCGCCGAAACTCACCTGTGCCGGAACGGAATCAAGCGTCTCCCAGATATTCGAGCTAATCGAATACCGGTAATATCCGGAAAGATTGCCACCCTGAGAGACATAAAGGTATCCGTCCTCGCCGTCGATCAGAGCGGAACCGCTCGACAGAACACCCGGAACATCGGCCATTTTCGACCAGGAATTTCCAGAAACGGAAAACCGATAAAACTCGTTCGTCCCCTGTGCCTTCGTTGAGTAGATATATCCCGACTTGTACAACAGCCTCGATCCCGTCCCTTGGGTCCATCCGGACGTGGTCGGAAGCGCGGACGACCACCGGGAGCCGGATGATGCCTGCGTATCGTACCGCCACCAGGTCGCGCCACCGCCCGCTGCGGTCAGATACAGATATCTTGAACCGTCACTTATAAGGGAAACACCGGTTCCGTTCACCTGAACCGGAGGCAGATCGTTCGTAAGGGCGGTCCAGGAATTCGTCGCGATGTCGTACTTGTAAAAATAGTTATTCTTCGAATTCGATCTCCGGGTCGCTATATTCGACGGAACGACATAATACACGGCATTTTCAGATGCGGAATAGGCCACCTGCGAACCATCTATCGCCCCGATCGGCAATGGGGCCAGTGCTTCCGATTTCCCGGTCACAGGATTATACCGCTGGAAAAGCGTATCGTACGCGCCGCGTACGACATAGGCGTTTCCATTTCCACCCTGAGTCATTGTAGTACCCCCGCCGAAACCGTAATAGCTCCCATACGAATAATGATGGGCGGAGAAGACATCGCGTGCGGGTGTATCCCATGAATTATTATCGAGATCGAACCGGAGGAAATAAGCTGAAGAATCGCCAGCCTGAAGATACAGATACCGACCGTACACGATACTCGATCCGCCATACCCAATGGTCATTGGAGAATCTGGCAGACGGGACCATGTGTCGGATGTGATATCGTATCGATAGAAAAAGTTTCGGCTCCCTCCCGGAAAAAACAGGATGGTCTCCGTATCCGGATCATACGAGATATTCCCACCCGAAGACGCCGCAACCGGCGTAGGAGAAAGGGATTTCCAAGTCCCGACCGCCTCTCCGGTTTCCGGGTCGTCCGCGATCGCGTATCGCGCAAAATACGGATATCCTCCGCCCTGAAGATAATACAGATGCTTCTCGCCATCGAACACAACATCGGAACCGGTACTCAGACTCTGGTATGTGAATTCCGGATTATCGAAATCCGCAGTCCCGACCGTCGACCAGCTGTTGTTTAACGTGTCATAACGAAAAATGGAATTGTCCCCACCCGGTGTCGCATAGACATAGCGAGACCCGTCATATATGAGCGTTGCTCCGTAGGTAAAGACCTGAGGCGCACTCGCGACCGTCTGCCACGAATCCTGAGCGATATCATACCTCATGAAAACCGCCGTCCCACCCCCTGCGGTGACATACAGAAATCCCGTCGGTCCCGAAACCATGTCTCCTCCATAATATATGTTTGTCGGTGCACTCTGAAGTGAACTCCAGGCCGATGTCACGGGGTTGAACTTGTACAAATTCGGCCGATTTCCACCCACCACAGAGTAGAACGCGGTAGTCCCGTTATATTCCGCTTTGACCAATTCGCCCTCATTATAGGCATATGCAGGCAATGTCGGAAGCCGAAACTCGTTCCAGAAGCCGGACCGTTCAGAAAGAACAAGATTCCCGTCGCTCTGCGCCGATGAGACCCCATCCTTCGTTCCCATATCGAAATCCGCCTTCGTTGTCCGCATCTCCAAGAGCGTCGGAGAGACGCCATCATACTCGTACCTGAATGCATCCCAGGTTTCCGATGACGTGTTTCCGTTCTGATCTTTCGTCCTGATCCGCAAATAATATGACCCACGCTCCAATGGGACATCCGATTCATAAAACGACGATTCCTGAAACGTACCTTCCGTCACCGGATCAGCCCCGGAATCGGCTCCGAAATACACATAGTACCCCTCGATACCCGATCCGTCATCCGAAGCACCCGTCCATGAAAAATACGGATGCGCCTGAGAATATGCGGTTCCGGAAAAGATCTCAGACCCCCCTATCCGCTGAGACTGTGCTGAGATGGAAACAGGGTTTGTCGGGGGAGTATCCTCACTCGTATAAGCGACGTTCCAATCGGAAACGGATGGAGTCGATACGCCATCGGAAGTCGAAAGCGTGATGCGCACCTGCAGATACCGCTTAGCGGAAGAAGCGATAGTCGTCCCGGAAACGGCCTGCCAGGTGTCCCAGTTTTTTCCATCATCACTGGTCCGTGTCTCGTAGGCGACTGCCGTTGAAGCAGGTTTCGATTCCGTTTTCGAAAACCCGCTGAAATGTTCGATATTGCCAAGATCGATCATCTCGCTCACATATGAACCACTCGCGACATAATTATTTGAACTCGGCGTATAGCTGAGCAGTTCCTGCCCCCCTTGTCCCATGGTCGCATAAAACGAATTCCCTCCGGCATATTCGATCGAAGCCCCATTATACGGACCGCGCCCATAAGAAAATTCCTTGATCGGGGCAAGTTTCCGCCATGTATCCGTCGCTATCGTGTATTCCCAAGTCTCGTCGCGATAGAATCCTGCAAGCGCATAAATCTTCCCGTTCGCATAGGTCATGTCCGTACCATAGTACTGGACGAACGGGGTCTGGGAAAGTCCGGTCCAGGTCGATGAGCCCGTCGAATACTTCAGAAACGCCCTTTCCCCGTTTCCAGGCATCGAAAACAAGTTTGTTCCATCGGATACCAGGGAAGAACCTACACTCGCCCCAAAGGACGACATCCCAAGGTTCGTCGCGGACATCCCGGAGAGCGTCGCCCAGGTATTTGTTCCGATATTATATCGGTAAAAAGAGTTTGAACCGGCACCGCGGAGCGCGTAAATATATCCATCGGACGCATTGTATGCGATCGCCGCCCCATCGGTCACACTTGCCGGCATGCCGGCAAGCGCATTGTCGGCACTCCACGTATTCGCCGACACGTCATAGCGGTAAAACGTGGTCGAATTCGCAGAGCCTGGACGGAGATAGTACACGTACCCGCCCGCTATGGTTCCGTTCAGGTCAGTATTGAGCGTCGTTGGAAAATTCGATAGGATCGCCCAGCTATTCGCCGACACGTCATAGCGGTAAAAATTTGCCGTCCCACCCCCGCGCATGACATACAGAGACGAAGACGATCCAGACTGCCCATTCCAGATCATGTCGCTTCCGGTATTCACGGTCCCATTCAATCCGCCGTTTATCAACGCCGGACCGACCCATTTTCCGGATGCGAGATCAAACTTCCACAGATTATACGTTCCTGCCCCCCGGAACACATAAGCCTGACCCGATATCGTATCCAGCTGCATCGAAACCTCGCTTGGTGATGAAATCCCGTTCGTCGGACTCGCATCAAGGAGCTCCCATGAATTTCCCGCCACGTCATAACGGATCATGTACGAATACCGCGAATACACGTTTATATCAACCCCGCTGGAAGGCGTTCCCTCCCAAGAGTACAGATAATAAACATAGTGTTTCCCGGTACCTGGTTCGACATAGTCAAACCCCTTTTGTCCATATGACAGGGCAGCTCCTGAAAAACGGGGGAAGTCGGGAAGATTCGTCTTCGTGCTCCACGTATCGGTTTCGATGTTGTAGGAATAAAAAGTCTTCGTTCCGTTTCCGCGTGGCGTATAAAAAGTGCCGTTATCATACACAAGACTCGAACCCGAACTCGAACTAGCCGGAATCGGAGCCCGATTCTGCCACTCTTCACCGGAAATATCGTATCTCCAGAAATCCGTCGCACCGCAGCCGCGGTTCACGTAAACATACTCTCCATATACTTCGACATTTGAACCGCTGCAGATGGTATCCAGGGTCACCGGAAGCTCCGAGAACGTCTGCCCGACGATATCGTACGCGTAAAACTTCTTTGAATATGCTCCAAACGTCATGTAAATCGTATGATCACCGTCATAGCCAAGATCGGAACCGGAACTAAGCGCAAACGGAAGATCCGGCAACGGCTCGTAAGCATCGCGGTCCATCGAATATATGAACCAAGCATTCGTTCCATTTCCGAACGTGATATAGATATCGCGACCGACAAGAACGGAGCTGGAACCGGAGCCAAACCCGCCATTCAGATACCCCTCCTGCGGGACACCCCATACGCGCTTGTTCCAGGTTCCATCAGACTGAAGCTGAATGGCGCCGTTCGGATCCGATCTATCGAGAGACGAGACATCCCCTTTATTCCACTCTTCATATGTCGTAATGCCGACCGACTTCGGCGCGGAGAGCGCCCCGGGCGTGACCGCGTAAACGATTGCCGCAATCAACGCAATCGCCGACGAACGAGTCAAAGCGACCCGCAATAACGACATGCTTTTTTTCCACGGGAGGAGACGAAGAAAACGGAATCGTCGAAAGAAGAATTCTCTAACCAAAAACGAGCGCCCCAGACTCAGACGGTCGACAAGCTCGTAACGAGTAAGATATTCCGACAGAGAAACCTGCCGCGTCGAAATACTACGAACCCTTTTACGAACAGATACGTCGGTTGGACACGACAAACCGCGCGGCCTTTCAACCCGCACCGTGTCGTCTTGACTCCTGTTCTTTTCTGACTTTGTGTTTCCGACTTTCCCCCGCATAGCCTTGTTTGTTTTCGAATATCCCTCGGTCCGACTCCCAATCCATCTATCGGTCACACGTACAGTCCCCCGTCCTGACACCTCGACAGCTCGCAAATGAGTCTTCTCATTCGATCGAGATCATCGTCCGTATAGATCCGCCATCCGCGACTATCGCGTCCAGGTGCAGGAATACGGCCCTCGCGCTCCCACCGGAAGATCGTCGTCCGATCCCGGTCCAGTATCTTTGTAACATCCTTTACGCGATACCTATCATGTGACATTGCTTTACAATATGAATAATCTTTCCCCGGATACTATAAGCACTATAGGCACTATGGGCACGTCCCGGAAAAAGAAGAGGTGGAGTCGCCACTCTCCCGTAACGACTCCACCCGCATGAATCAATTATACCCTTTTATAAGGCAAAAATCAACACATAATCACCCCATAAGGATGATTGCGCCGTAACGATGGTCTTTTCCAAAACTCATCGACCAACAAGGAATGTTTTCACAGAAATCCGAATGAAGATACCTTTTCAACTTCACTATCGATGAGGCTTTTGATAAGCCAAGAATAAGTGCGATGACTTTTTTCGACGCATTCTTCATGATAGAGAGAAATTTCGGCTTCGATTCATAAAAGCTTGCCTGTATCAACGTATCGATTCATATCCTCCGGGAATGCCTTTCTTGGAAAGGACGATCTGCCAAAGCTGGATATTCCTGGAACGGAACGACCCCGCGAAGGAAAGCAAGTAGTATTTCCACATCCGGAAGAACCGCTCCCCGTATTTCTTTTCGAGCTTTTCCCAGTGCCGCTCGAAGTTTTCATACCAAGCCATGAGCGTCTTATCGTAATACGCCCCGAAGTTGTGCATGTCCTCCATAACGAATTGGCTTTCGATAGCCTTGCCTATCTGACTGATAGACGGCAGCATTCCGTTCGGGAATATATATTTCTCCGTCCACGGCTCCCCATGTACGGAAGATTGATTGTCGCCGATGGTATGGAGCAAAAAAAGTCCGTTGTCGTTTAAACACCGACTGGCCACGCGAAAATACTCGCGATAGTTCCGATATCCCACGTGTTCGAACATACCGAGCGACACGATACAGTCGAACTTCTCGTTCAGGTCGCGATAATCCTGCAATCGGATCTCGACCGGCAGACCCTTGCAGTTCTCCTGCGCCAGCTCCACCTGTTCCTTCGACACGGTGATTCCGACGACCGACACCCCGTACGTTTCGGCGGCATATTTGGCGAAACTCCCCCATCCACACCCGATATCGAGCACCCGCATGCCCGGGGCGAGCTTGAGTTTCTTGCAGACCAGGTCGAGTTTTTGTTCCTGCGCCTCGTCGAGCGTCGTCACGTCCTTCCAATACGCGCAGGTATAGACCAGGCGTTTGTCGAGCATGTTCTCGTACAGATCGTTCCCAAGATCGTAATGCTCCTGTCCGACGATAAACGACCGCCTCTTCGACTGCCGATTGGTCAGGACTGCGATCGCTATCTTCAGGATGGTGCCGAGGTCTTTGCGTATCTCGTTCGCCAGCCCGGCCGATATGACCCGATCGATGAACTGATCCAGCCTTTCGGCATCCCACCACCCGTCCATATAGGCCTCCCCGAGCCCCAGACTCCCCTGCGTCAGGATGCGACCATACAGCCGATCGTCCTTTATCTGGATGTCCCAGGGATTGGTCCCATTTATGGCAACTCCTGCCTTTTTCAGCAGTTCCTCGACTATTTCCTTCGATCGATTTCGCGTAGCCATACGAAAAATTTAATGACGATTCGATTAACTTTAAAATATCCAATGTATTAGAATATTTGTCAAATTTCCAAAAACGACAGCCAACCACCGAAGAACCAAAAAATACCGCTCTTATGTGCGGTTATGCATGATCATCGGTCTATTTCCCGACAAGTATGGCTCTTCCCGTGAATCCCCTCATAAAATCCTAGACCGGCAGATGTTTGGCTTTCCAATTGTATTCCGACAGTATGGACGTAAAGTGCACGATTAATCCCGTTTCATCGTAACCGATGACCAGCGCCAGATGTCCACCGTACCGCTTCCAAAAGAAAAGCCGCTCCTGAAACGCCTATTTGTTCAAAAATGCCCACTTTATCGAAACGATGGGCAGCTTCTCCGAATCAACATGCTCCTTCAGATCGCTCAGTTTCAAATTGCCACGCGAAAATGCGTTCGCGCCGGATCGCTTGGCCAATCGACACAGTCCGTCGTGCAACCAGCCTTTCTTGTGCGTGTAGGCGCCCATCTCCGTCCCGGTACGCACGAGATCGATGAATTGGCACGTTTGAAACGATTCCCAGTCCTTCCAGAGCCATACGAAGGCAGAGGATGCCGCAGCTTGATTCCTGCCAATACGCCGCTTCCTCGCGGTCCCTGAACCCCATCTGCTCCCATCGGTCCAAGTCCAATGCTGCGGATGAAACGGCACCGTAATTTTTTGCATAAGCGGCGAAAAATACGCTGCCAATAACTACCGCTTCCTCAGCACATTCTGGGGTGTACCGGAAAGGAAAGCTTCGATATTCTTCACGGCGATCTCGGAGCCGTTCGCTTGCGCCTGCGCGGTCGACCAGGCGACATGCGGCGTGACCAGGAATTTCGGATTGCTCAGGGCCTTTTGATAGAACGCGTTGGTCGTATCGCCGAATTTCTCCGGATCGCAGTCGATCGCGGCACCCGCGACGATACCGGCATCGGTTGCCGCAAGCAGACCGTCGAGGTCGTACGTATACTGCCGTGCGAACGAGATGAAGTACGCCCCCGGCCTCAGTGATCGGAAGAATGCCTCGTCGAGCAGGTTCTCGCTTGTGGAATTGCAGTTGAGCGCATTTATCACGAGGTCGACATCGGATACCTTCGCGATCAGGTCGTCGCCGCGTTCGAAAAAACGTACGTCCATCCCGAAAGCCTCGCACGGTCCGACTATCTTGGAACCGATACTCCCTTTCCCCACGATGCACACTTTCTTTCCTGCCAGGCTCTCGTGGACGGCGAACGGGATATTCTCCGTCGCCCGAATTTGCGGACCAAAGCCTCGGAAGAGCGAAAGGACCATGAACATGACCCATTCGATAATCGATGCCCGGTTCCCGCCCTGCGAATTCGCGACGGTCACCCCGTTCGCTTTCAATGCCTCGGAATCGAACACACCCAGTTCGACGAACGGATAGACCACGAAGACATTACGAAGCTTCGGAAGGCTTTCGAGAAGACAGGAACCGTCACTATATAAGACGTCGGCGCCCTCGGCCGCCGCAATCAGCGCCTCGGAGTCCGTCGGGCTCGGGAGATATTTCACCTCGCCCAGGGCTTCGAGCCGCGCCTTCTTGTCAGCGCTCAGTTCGGCACCCACTACCGTTATCTTGGTCATATCATTCGGTTAAGACTTTCTTAACTTTAGCCTATTGGGCATGGCCCGGCAAACCCGAGGAATTAACAGCATACAATACTATTCACGTCATCCAATCTATACACGATACTTATAAAAAAACAGGCAGAGAGTTTCCCTACCTGTTTCGTTCATACGGACCCGCTCACACGCGATCGATAGCCTTCGTGAAGGTCTTCGGCTTCTTGGCGGCCTGATTCGGAACCACGAAGAATTCGTCGTTTTGGACGTAGGCGACCCCGAGAATGGACGGCTGATCGGCCAGCAGTTTCTGGCGATCCACCTCCTCCTTGGTCCGCACGTACTCGACCAGATTGCTTCTTTTGAAGAATGCGACCAGTTCCTCGTCGGTAAGGCCGGTGTCGACACGCTGCGGCGTCATGCGCCATCCGAACTTGCCCATACCGAGCTTTACGGTTTTCGCATAGGCCGTCAGCTCGGCCTTCCGCGGGTTCGCAAAGGTGAAGAGCGCGTTGACCTGGCGATCGCGCAGGGTCGTCAGCGGACGCAGTTTTTTCAGCGCCTCGGCCTTGAGTTCGGCGACCTTCTCTTTCAGCTCCCTTTCGATCTCGTTGATCGCATCCTGGGTAGATCCCAGTTTTCCGAGCAGCAGGTTCGCGCTTTCGATGGTTTCCGGAACGGCAGTGTAGGTCTTTTTGACGCGGGTTACGGGCTTGATAGTCATGGTTCGTCCTCCTGGAAGAATGTTACGTAAGGTATTCGTTTGGTAATCTGCTGCACTGACCATAGCGCGATACCCGTATGTGTGTTAATCTGTCGTCGACACTCGACAACTCATGCCCATATCTATGGCGAACATCAAAGGAATACTCTCGGACGTCGGCGTCCCCGAACCGGCGCAGGAACTCTATATTTCCCTTCTGGAACAGGGCGAAGCGACCGCCCGAACGCTCTCCCACCGCACCGGGATCACGAGGACTTCCGTCTACGACCATATAAAGACCCTCCGCTCGATGGGACTCGTCATCGAACGGCTTATCGAGGGAACCACCATGTTCGCCGCCTCGGACGTCCGACGACTCTCCACCCTTTTGGGCGATCGCGTGGACCGGCTGGTCTCCCGCAAAGAGACGCTCGACAAGAACCTGGAGTCGCTCATACGGAAATCCGCCTCGGTCCAACCGAAGATCCGCTATTTCGAAGGCGAAGAAGGCGTAAAGCAGCTCATGAAGGATATCCTCTGGTACGAGGACATTCCCCTTCGGCTGTACTGGCCGTACGAACAGATGCTCGACTTCCTCGGGGAAAAGTTCCTCCTGTGGTTCAATGACCGTCGAAAAGTCCGCAATATTCCGATCCAGACGATCTGGGCGACCGAGAAGGGAAAAAAGACCGCCTCGATATTCGATGACGGCGAGGATGTGGAGCGCCGCTATCTTTCACAGAAAGGCGCGCCGACGATGAGCTACATCCTGTACGACCAGAAAGTCGCCTTTATCAGCTCGAACAAGGAATCGTTCGGATTCATCGTCGAGAGTGCCGAATTCGCCGCTCTTCAAAAGCTCCAGTTCGACACCCTCTGGGCGGCGGCGAAGAAATAGAAAGGCTGAATCAACATCTACGTCAGTCCACGTAGCTCCCTTTACGCTTCTTCAGGTCCTTCTTGGCGGTCTTCATGAATTTCCCGAAGCACCGGTCCTTGTCGCGACGCTCCAACGCGGACGAGCCGAAGAACTCGGCCTCTTTCCGGAGCCTGTGATAGTTTTCGTATCGTTCCCGGTTCATCTCCCCCGATCCGAGCGCGGCCAAGACCGCACAGCCCGGCTCGTGTTCGTGCGTACAGTCTGCGAACCGGCAGTTTCCGGCAAGCGAAGCGATCTCGTCGAAGCTCTCCTCTATACCCGCTTCCGCATCCGGAAGTCCGACCTCGCGCATTCCGGGATTGTCGATCACGATGCCTCCGTTTGCGAGGAAATACATCTCGCGAGCCGTCGTCACGTGCTTTCCCCTCTCCGAATGCGAACCGATCGCGCCGGTCCGTATCCCGTCCGTTTCGAGAAGCCTGTTGATGAGCGACGACTTCCCGACGCCCGACGAGCCCAGGAAACCGTATGTTTTCCCTTTTTCGAGAGCGTCCCGCACTGTACTGACTCCCTCACCGGTCGCGACACTGGTCGTCATCACGTCGATATCCCCGAACCGTCCCCGGATTTCCGCGATTTTCGACGCCCGTTCCTCTTCAGGTATCAGATCCGTCTTGTTGAGAATGACGGCAGAACGTACACCCCCGTCTCGCGCGATGGCGCAGTATCGCTCTATCCGGTTCAGGTTATAATCCCGGTCCACCGCCTCGACAACGAAGGCCACGTCGACATTCGTCGCGATGATCTGCACATCGCTCTTTCCCTCATATCCGCCGCCCTTCCCGACGGACTTCCTCCTGATAACGGTTTTTCTCGGCAGTATCTGTTGAATCACCGCCTGACCTCCCGCGACGTCCGAGAGCTCCACCCAGTCCCCCACGGCCGGATAGTCCTCCCGCGACGAGGCAATATGCATGCGCTTTCCCGTCACCTTGGCGACATATTCCCCGTCCGCATCCTTCACCCTGTAACCGCCCCGCGTCTGCGCGATCACCCGCGCGACGCGAACACCCTCCGATCCGCGCTCCGCGCGTTTCGATTCGAAAAAGTCATCGTATCCCAGGTCTTCGAGAGTCATTGTATTCATGTCCGATCATCTCTCTATGGCTCATTACGCGCACCGTTTCCCGCTATCACAACTTCCGATACCTCGTTCCTCGCCCCGCACCGAGTTTTTCGATACGTTCCACTTCGAGCAATCTTGTAAGAGCCTGATTGACCGTCGGTCTGGCGACCCCGGTCTCCTTCGCGATTTCCGATGGCACGGCTTCAGCAACACTTTGAATATACTTCCAGACGATAAGTTGTTTGGGTGAAAGAAGGCTCTCGACCTGTTCGCTCTCCATGAGTTCCAGGGCGATCTCGGATTGCATGAGAATCATCGTGAGGAAAAAATCCAACCAGGCGGAGATGTCTTCCTGTTCCGTTCCGAAACTCTTCTGACTTCTTCGCAAGGCGATGTAATAGTTTTCTTTATTGTCCTCAATCAGCTTCTCGTGGGAAACATAAGGCGCATACGCATATTCGCTCTTCAGTAGGAGAAAATTCGTCAAAACACGGGAAAGTCTTCCATTGCCATCCTGAAACGGGTGTATTCTCAAAAATTCGACGATGAAATTCCCGGCTATAAGCAATGGATGGATCTTTTTTTCTTCCAAAGCGGTCGACGTGAAACCGACCAGTTCCTGCATCTTCTTCGGCGTGAGGTAGGCGGGAACCGTTTCAAACACGACGCCGATTTCCTTCCCATCGGCATCAAACAGCATGACTGAGTTTTCCACCTTCTTGTACTCACCCCGATGCCGCTCATCCTTTTCCACATATTTCAAAAGTTCTTTATGAAAATGCTTGATGAAGCTTTCACTAAAAGAAAGGGTCTGCCAGGCATCAAAAACATTGTTGAGAAGTTCGTAATATCCCCGCACTTCCTGTTCATCCCGACTTTCCCATTTTCTCTGCCGTACGTCTTGAATGAAAGTTTCGACTTCCAAATCGGATAGTTTTGATCCCTCAATTCGAGTAGAAGCACCGGAAGAAGTTACGAGCACCGACTTTTTGAGACGAATCAAAACATGCGGACTCAACCTCAGTCCGCCTCGCCATCTCCCTTTAATTTCATCGATTTTCGCTATTTTAGACCAAATTTCACCCGAAAGGTCCGTCAATCGCGCCTCAAAATTGCTGATGTCGCGCATAATCGTATCTCATATTATGACTATATAAGATTATATAAGATTATATAAGAAAGGTCAAATGCACGCTAACCGCTTTCATCATCTGTTGTCGATTTCCACACGAGATCAAATATCTGCCGCATGACATCGGCGATATCTTGATGTTCGATTGGAGGTAAACGCTACGGATAGTAGCGCAAGCACCGACTCCGCCGGAAAATAGTCAAAAGGGTATACGCGAGTTCAAGCGTATACCCTTATTTTAGCAATCACAGAAGCAGGCGAGGAATTTTAAGCGCGACTCGGATGTATCCTCAATTCGGTAATATACAACCACCCTTGCTGAATTCCTTTCCGAGATTCATATATCCACGTCCGCTCTCCTTTGAACAAGGATTTACCCACTGAAAGCGGATCCATGGATTCACCACCTAAACTGTACGACGGCACCACTACCACCCCGCCTTTCTTCAGATGGTCCTGCGACTCGCGAAGAAATCGACTGAAGAGTTCCGGCGGCATAATCATACTTGCCGCAATCGTATCACCTTCTGGTGGATTTCCCGGAAAGAACGGGATATTCCAGAGAATCGTATCGTATTTCTCGGGTACTTGCTCGAAGAGGTCGCTTTTTCGAACATCACAGATTGTTTCGACCCCGAAGCGACAGACATTCTCCTCCGTATTCCCGACGGCAAACTCGGAGATATCCGACATAGTCACTCGCTCCGCTCCACAAAGCGCCATAACAATCCCAAGAAGTCCGGTACCGGAGCCAATCTCCAATACATTCTTATTCCAGAATAATCGGGTGTTGTTTGCCAGGAAGCGCGCATGACGCCCTCCGGATGCTTTGAAGGGATCCCATACTCCTTTTCGGATGCTGAACTCACGGAGTATCCGATCCCCGAATCCGCTTATGTCGAAGTCGACCTTCATGTCGTCGTGCTGATGTTCCCACCATTGGTGACGAACGAATGATGCCTGTTCGTCCGTCATGAGACCGAGTTTTTCTGTTTTTAGGCTCATTTGTTTTTCCTCCATAGTATTTTTCGCAAAATAAAATAATGTACACCTGAGCAGGAAGCTTTTTCCTATTGTTTCTATGCTTTTAAAGTTCTCTTCCTGTCGCCAGCCGATATGATGGTTGTACGACTCCTGATATTACCAGAAGCGGGAATAAAGAAAATCCCTTTCCTGTACCGATTTCTTGACCGGATTGAGGCTTTGTTATACCCTGAATATTATAAAGTCACAATTTTTTGACTACTCTTATGAAAGAGAAGCTCATTGAGCTCGGATACACGGAACGGGAAGCGGAACTCTACCTCTCCCTCCTCTATCTCGGGGAAACAACCATCGGTCCACTCGAACGCCGCCTCGGTCTCCATAAACAGATTATTTACAATGCCTTGGAGGATCTCAAGCAGAAGGGTCTTGCCACCGTAACCATAAGAAACGGACGGAGGCATTTTCGTGCCGCCGATCCCGACACGCTTATCGAACAAAACGTTCGCCGGCAAGAGCTCATCGAAACGATTCTTCCCGACCTCTATGCCCACGCCGGAACAACGTCCCAAGGGAGCGAGATACGAGTGTACGAAGGTGAAGATGCTTTCCGCGCGTTTCTCCTGAAAATGATAAAAAAATCGCCTCGTGAAAGCGTTGTCCCGATCATCGGAGCCGGAGGGGAAGCGTTTCTCCGTATCACAAGAAAGAAGGCTTTCTTCGAACGGTACGAAAATCTCCGAAAAGACAAGAAAATCCAACACTTGCTGCTTATGTACGAACAGCAACGAAACACCGACTCCGCATATACGGTGCGCCGCTATGTGGAGACACGCTTTCTTCCCGAGACCTTCATACAGCCGTTTGCCATACAGATTTGGCCGGACCGCATCTCACTCGCCCTTTTCGACGAAGTCCCTCGCATCATCGAAGTAGGGGGCGTCCAGATCACGAACGGATTCCGTAACTATTTCGACATTCTTTGGAAAATCGGGACGAAGTAAGAACCCCAAGCAACACAAACACTGATTCCACGGGCAAGTAGTCAGACAGCTATCTTTGTATAACAAACAACGACTCAGAGGAGGCAAACGCTATGGATAGTGGCGCAAGCACCGGCTCCGCCGGAAAGTAACCAAAAGGGCATACGCGAGTTCATGCGTATACCTTTTTTCTTTTGTTGTATGATTCAAACAAGCGCACCTTATTATTTTTTATTACTACCCAAGAAAATACTACTAATAGCCAAGAGCTTAGAGTTTGAAGCCGCAACATTTTTTATATTTTTTCCCGGACCCACAAAGACAAGGTTTATTCCGTGGATTTTTTGTAATATCTTTATGGATGACTTTCACATCAGGATATTCCATTTCATGAATGTTCACCTGGTCTGGTTTAACAAATATCCTGAATTCTTTCTGTATCTCTAACGCTTCTCTTTGATCCTGCTCAGTCCACTCTGTAACATTAAGATAACAGGCATCTTCCGATCCGCCTTCAGCAAAATATCGATCTGACTCCGTAGCTATTCCTACGATATGCTGGGCATCAGGATAGATTGCTTTTACAACAAACATGGAGTTCTGTAAAAAGATTGCTCTTGCCTGCCGATTCTCTTTCTCCGACTTATCAACTCGCCAAGGGAATAGAAGGAATACATAATAAGGCCTCCCCTTTTTATATGGTGGAATACATCGCAAGAAACGTTCTTTATTATTAGAAGCTTTTCGCTCTATAGCTCCTATAAGTCCTTTGGAAAGTAACCTTCGCTCAAATCTAGATTCCTGAGCCATAAATCGAAGTATCAGCTCTACGTTCATTATGAATCTGGATTCTACCTCCTTAAAGTACTCAGTCCCATCAACAGCGTGTTTTGCAAATGTTTCTATCTTAGCTTCCCATTTCTAATGCAACAAGGGCATTGAATTTTTCTTTCGGAGTGGAAAAGTCGAGTGCCTTTCTCGGACGTTCGTTGAACTCGTCCTGAACCTTCTTGATCGTCCGTCTC